>CAYMXC010000143.1:0-7252 GCA_964394135.1 uncultured Phycisphaerae bacterium | reverse complement strand
GCAAAGAGGCAAAATACAAAGCCGGTTTTGCACGTGTCGAATCGGCTATTAAAACCCTCGCCAAGGTCGGAAAACCGGCCGGCAAACTGAGCCTCGCAGGTCATGTCAGCGCCCTCGAAGAACAGTTGCAGAAATTCCTCAAGTGCGACCATGCCGCCTTCGTCACCAATTGTACCGCCGGTTTTGAAATTGCCTTCAAATACGCCGGACTCAAACCGGGCGACGAGATCATAGCACCAGCCATCACTTTTATCGCAACCATTGCCTATCCTCTTGGCATCGGAGCAAAAGTTGTCCTAGCCGACGTCGATCCGCGAACCTTGAATATGGACCCAAAAGACGTCGAGAAAAAAATCACCAGTAGAACCAAGGCGATTATTCCAGTTCATCTCGGCGGATACCCTGTCGATATGGATCCGATCATGGCCCTTGCAAAAAAACACAACATCACCGTCATTGAAGACGGCGCTCATGCCTTCGGTGCCTCTTATAAAGGTAAAATGATCGGCACCATCGGACACTTCGGCGCCTTCAGCTTCCACGAAGTCAAAAATATCACTTCCCTCGGTGAAGGCGGAATCCTCGTTTCTAACACCCCCTTCGGCAAGGAACTGCGGCGAGCGCGATTCCTCGGCCTCGATATGAGCAAAAAAATTACCAATTGGCTCTATGACGTTCCAGCGTTCCAGGACAAGGACGGCCAATACTTCCTCACCGGAAATTATTCCTCCACAGAAATCCAGGCCCTGTGTCTCGAATCGCAAATCAAACGGCTGAGCAAGATTATCGCCAAACGGAAAAAAGTTGCCGATTACCTCAATCGCAGGTTCGCAAAAATCGACGGTATAATCACTCCGCCCTTTGATGACGCCAAAATCAAGAGCACCTACCACCTGTATCTGCTCCAGATCGATCCGGCCAAGGTCGGCGGCGACATTCAAGCACTGAAAAAGAAACTCGACGCCCGCGGACTTGTCCAGATCCCGCATTTCGCGCCGCTCTATAAATTCAGTGTAATGAAACAACTCGGATACGATACGCAGGCCATCCAGGATTCCTGTCCCGTCGCCGAAGAAGCCTTCCAACATCGCTTCACGCACCTGCCGCTGTATGATTTCACCGATGAGCAGATCAAGTACATGGCCGACGCCGTTATCGACGCCGTCAATGAAATGAAGGCTGGAAAATAAAAAATAAAAATTGAAAATCGATTCATATGTGTGGCGGCGTTCGAAGCGCCGTCACGCTTTTTTTATCGAGAAGCCATCCCAACAACCGGCTTATCCTCGCTGGTCCGAGATTTTCCCCGAAACAAACGCCAAATCCGCCATGCGCGAATATTCTGCAGATCGTCCATAAGCGTGTAGACGACCGGAACGACCACCAGAGTCAATAGTGTAGACGTTGTCAATCCCCCGATAACCGCAACGGCCATGGGCGAGCGGGACTCGGACCCCTCGCCATTTCCCAGCGCGGTCGGAAGCATACCGAAAATCATGGCGAACGTGGTCATCAAAATCGGCCTCAACCGAACCGGACCAGCCTTGAGAATGGCAGATGTGCGATCCATACCCTCGCGATTGCGAAGAGTATTTGTGAAATCCACCAGTAAAATGCCGTTCTTGGTAACAAGCCCCATGAGCATGATGATGCCGATCATCGTAAAGATGCTCAGCGTCTGCCCCGTCAGAACCAGCATACCCAGCGCACCGATCACCGACAGCGGCAATGCCAGCATAATCGTAAACGGGTGAATGAAACTTTCAAACTCCGATGCAAGTACGATATAGACCATGATCACTGCCAGGAACAGCGCAAAAAACAGATATCCGAACGACTCGCCCATATGGTCGGCCATACCAGAAAAACCGTATGTATAGCCGGGTGGAAGATTGGCCTGTTTCACGAACTCGCTGACTTCCTCAATGGCCTGGCCCAGAACTTTTTTCTCCCGCTGAAGATTGGCGTAAATCGTGATCTGCCGCGTCCGATTAAACCGATTGATCTGCACAGGCCCGGGCTCTTCCTGAATATACGCCACGTTCTGAATCCGAACAAGCTGATTGCGAATATTCCGAACCGTCAGCAATTCGATATCTTCGGGCTTGTTGCGATACGGCTCCTGCAGACGCACGCTGACGTCATATCGGTCGCCCTGGGCGCGAAACTTGGCTACATCATCTCCGCCGATCAGGGCCTTGACGGTCGATGCAACCGCCAGCGGGTTGACACCCATATCCGCTGCACGATCCCGCTTGACGTAAACCCCGATCTGCGGCTTGCCCTTCTCATAGGAAGTATCGAAATCGACATACCCGCCGGCCGATTTCATCTTCGCCATGATGCCGGCACAAATCGAATCAAGGCGGTCCAGATCAGGGCCGCGAATTTCAACCTGTATATCAGACTCTTTCTGTCCGCCGCCGGCAATGCGCCCGACAATTTCGACACTGATCGTCGCATCGTTAATGTCCGAAAGCGCGAGTCGCGCCCAATCCATCGCCTCTTTCTGCGAAATCTTACGCTTCGCTTTATCCAGCATCTTCACGTACATGCTGCCTTCGTTGACTCGCTGGAGCTCATCGGTCCCGATAGTAACAAAAGTATACTCAACCCACGGCTGCTTCCGCATCATCCGATCGATCTTCTGAAAAATTTGATCCGTGGAAGCCAGCGACGCCCCCAGCGGTGCCTTTACGCGAATATTGAACTCGCTCTGATCTTCCATGGGCATGAACTCGGACTTCAAATATCGGCTGACCAGTATGGCCACAACGAACGATCCGATTGCAATCGCAACTACCGACCACCGCCACCGCAACGCCACGCCCAGCAGACGCTCGTAGACCTTTTCGATCCCCTCAAAAAAACGCTCGGAAACATCATGAAAACGGGTCTTCTTCGGCTTGACCAGAATGCGGGACGACAACATCGGGTCAAGAGTAAACGATACGAACATGGAGATCAGCACGGCGAATGTCACCGCCAGGCCGAACTGATAGAAAAATCGGCCGATGATCCCTTTCATGAAGGCAACCGGAATAAACACTGCAACGACAGACAGCGTGGTGGCCAAAACGGCAAGGGCGATTTCGCCGGTGGCGAAAGCGGCGGCTTCTTTCGCGGGCATCCCTTCCTCCACGTGACGCATTATGTTCTCCTGAACGACGATGGCATCATCGATCAAAAGACCGATCGCCAGAGTAAGCGCCAGCAGTGTCATGACATTCTGTGTAAAATCCATAGCGTTCATGACGATAAACGTCCCGATGACCGATGTCGGAATCACCAGCGAACTGATGAATGTGCTGCGGATATTTCGCAAAAAGAAAAAAACGATCAGAATGGCCAGACCACCGCCGAAAACAAGGTGAAACTGGACTTCGTGAACCGACCGAAGAATGTATTTCGAAAGGTCCTGAACTACTTCGAGCTTGACGCCCTGCGAAGCGAGTTCCTTCTGAAGCTTGGCAACCTCAGCCTTGATTGCATCCGCCACTTCGACCGTGTTGGTGCCCGATTGACGCCGAACAAGAAGCGACACCGCACGATTCCCATTTAACCGGGAAAGCGTACGCTCTTCCTCCAGGCCGTCCTCAACAGTTCCAATGTCGCGTACACGAACAGGAACGCCGTTAAAATACGTCACGACCATATTCGAAAACTGTTCGGCCGAATCGAATTCCGCCTTGGTTTTCACCACGTATTCCCGCGGACCCTGCTCCACCCTGCCGCCGGGATACTCCACATGCTCCGTCTGCACCGCAGTCTTGACGTCCTGAACGCTCAGCTGATAGCCCTCCAGACGCGTCCGATTAAGCCAAAGCCACATCTGACGATCCCGCCCCCCGACCATCTTCACCTGACCGACATTCCGAACCCGCTGCAACCGTTCCTTCACCGTCTTGTCGGCCAAATGGGTCAACTCGCGGACTTTCATATCGGGCGACGAAACGATAACCGCCATGATCGGCGACGAGTCGATATCGAATTTCTCCACTACCGGATCTTCAAGATCCTTGGGCAGGTCCGATCGCACCGTCCCGATCTTGGCCAAAACTTCCTGATACGCCACATCGACATTCTTCTCGAGTTCAAACTCCACAATAACCTGCGATATGCTGTCGCTGCTCGTCGATCGCAGGGTTTTAATCGCACTGATATTGGAAACCGCCTCCTCGATGGGATCGGTCACCGTCGTCTCCATCGTCTCAGGATCGGCGCCGGGAAGTGTCGAAATAATCGAAATAACAGGAAACTCCACCCGGGGAAACAGGTCGATACCGATCTCACGAATGGATATAACACCGAAAACGATAATGGAACAGATGATCATCGACGCAAAAACCGGCCGACGAATCGCCATATTGGAAAGAATCATGACTTTACTTTGCCCCCTCGCAGAAGCGGATAAAGACCTTGTTGCCAGCCCGCAGGCCGCCGGTAATCTGGACCAATTCGTCGGTCACCAGACCAACCTGGACACTCCGAATCTGAATGTGACCGTCATTGGAAACAAGAACCTGCCACCCAGTGGCTGTCTGCTCCAGAGCCTTTCGCGGAATCACCAGAACGTCATTCAAAACGCGATCGACCACGCGAACCTGAGCGAGCAAACCAGGCTTGTATTTCAAATCGTGATTATCGATGTAGGCACGACACTTGAACGAACGCGTCGCCTCATCCACAGCGGGAAAGATCACCGCGATCTTTCCCCGGCCGATTCCATCTGTGATGCCTTCGACCTCAAACGTAAAATCGTCACCCACCTTGATGTTCGAAAGCATGGACTGCGGCAGCGAAAAATCCAGTTCCAAAACGGCAATCTCCTGAATCTCCAGCAGCGCGGTCACAGGGGTCGATGTAATCGACTCGCCAGGATCCACCATGCGCTTGGTGACAACCGCATCGTAGGGCGCACGAACGATCGATTCCCGATACCGCTGTTCGGCATAATGCAAAGCCTGTTCCGCCTCCTTCACCTTGGCAACGGCACTTTCGAAGGCGAGTTTGGCATCGTCGTATATTTTGCGCGAGATCGACGGCGGTTCACTTGCATTGGGCTTTTCCCACAGGTTTTTCATTCGATTATAGTTCAGCTCGGCATTGTTCTTCGCCACTTTCGCACCCTCGAGCACCGCTTTGCTCTGAGCAACCTCGATTTCGAAAAATGCAGGGTCCAGACGAACCAGCTCCTGATCCTTTTTCACAAGATCGCCAACATCGACCAGAACTTTCTCAACTCGGCCAGACACCTGGGCCCCGATCTGCGTCATTTGACGTGCACGAAAACTCCCCACCGCAGGAACAAATTCCCGGATCGATCCCTTGCGAACTTCAGCCCACCTGCCCTCGCTCGGAGCCGTCCGCGTCGTCAATCCATCATCAGCCGGTGATGTCGTCGGTGTAGCCGGAGCTTTCGGCTCGGACTGTTTGCCGCATCCGCAGAAAATCGAAACAAATGCGGCGATCATAAAAACCCAGATCGAATAACGACAACGAAACAATAACGTCTTCACGGGAAAAACTCCTTATTCCTTCGGAAGCGAAGTTCCTATGGCATTGACCAGAACGGCATAAGATTCATGGTATTTATAAAGTGCCTGATAATAACTCGATCGCGCCTGCGACAACCGCTGCTCTTCAAGCAGAACGTCCGCACTGGTCATAAGTCCCTGATCATACTGATCCCGAGTAATCCGCATATTTTCCACCGCAAGCTCAACGTTCTTTCTGGCCACGGGAATCTGCTCCACCGCTTCATTCAAATTCAAATAAGCACGCTTGACATCCAGAATAATATCCTTTTCCTGCTCGCTCTGCTGATCGATAGCCTCGTTGATCAGTTTGGCGCGCTCCGCCATCTGTGCGTAAGTGAACCCGCCGTCAAAAACCGACCAGTCCGCAATAATGCCACCCACACCGGAATCCTTATCCTTCACCTTGTCAACATCAGCAAAACTCCACGTTCCATAAATGCTGATCTGCGGAGCCAGACCCGCCCGGCTAGTACGATAGTTTTCCTCCGCAATGCGAACCAGTCTTCGCAACGCCGCCAGGTCAGGCCGATTGTTGATCGCCAGTCGGAAAACCGTATCGAAACTCCCCTTCCACGGCTGAACTTCCAGCACGTCAACCACCTTCGTATCGCGGGTAACGCTCTGATCCATCAACCGGTTCAGAGTCGCTATAGCTAATTGAATGTTATTCTCAGCCTGAATCAGTTCCTGATGCCGCTGCGCCAGCTGAACCTCTACAACCAATACATCATTTTTCGCCACAAGCCCCTGGCTTAAAAAATCGCGCGCAACCGCCAGTTGACGCTCAACCGTCTTGATCGACTCCTCCACAACCCACTTGATCTTCTGGGCCTCGAGAATCCGATAATACGCCTGGCTGACCGACAGGATCAAATCCTGCTCCGTCCGCGCCGCAGTGAACTCTGCCACCTCCACCCCGTACCGCGCCGCCTGACGCTGATGATATCCCAAACCGAAATTGTATATTGGAACAATTGCCGTAATGCTGCCAGAGGTTATATCCCGATCGACAGATGTCCTCCGCGACGAACTGCTCGTCGAACTGCTCGATAAATTGCTGCCCGTGACCGTCGAGCCTGAACGGGCCTGAATAGTACCAGCTGCGGCGGCCGCAGTGCTTCCCGCAGAACTCGAAACTGTCTCTTTCTCGCGAATATCAAATCGCCCCTGCGCCGTCAGTTTCGGCAAATCCACCGCCCACGCCTCCAGAACACGGTCCTGTGCAATCAAAATACGACGGTCCGCTATCCGCAGGCTTCCATGATGCGCCACGGCCAATTGAATGCACTCCTCCAGCGTCATGGCCTTCGGCGCAGGCTGCGATGCAGCAGCCGAAGGCTTGCTCGTTGGCGATACATATTCAATCGGCTGGGCCGGCGGTATCTTCGTCGACCGGCAGATCGGAGGTGTATCACGAAACTGCGTGTAACAGCCAGCAACGAAAACAACAGCGAACAAAATAATCAAAGTGATTTTGACATTGAATCTCATACAGTTGTTCCTACAGAAGTTGAATTGAGAAGAAACTGAAATCGCCCTCGCTCCGTTAAAATGCCGCGAAAAACGATGTCCAGAATATCCTGAACCTGCTGCTCGAATGATTTCTTTCGCCCAACGAAAAAATTGGTAAACATCGTCCCATAGATCAAATTACCGACCACGTCTTCGACCTGCTCCACTGAAATGTCCCGCAGCACACCCTTCGAAATCAA
>CAYMXC010000142.1:0-7256 GCA_964394135.1 uncultured Phycisphaerae bacterium | reverse complement strand
TGGGATCGATACTGGAAAAATACCGCCTGACCGCCATTTTTATTAGGTGCACCCCTGAGATCGTCATTTGGCGGGAGGAGGTTGACGCAGGCTAATCCACTGCTTTATCCGCGTGAATTCTGGTTCGGAGGGTCGCAGGGTCCTGTGCATTGGCCATCAGGATATCGTAGGTGATTTCACCCCGGTCGTACATATCGACCAGCGATTCGTCCATGGTATGCATTCCCTGCCTGTGGCCGGTCTGCATGATACTTATGAGCTTATGAAATTCGTGTTCGCGGATGTGATTGCGTGCAGCCGGATTTATGATCAGCAGTTCGGTGGCCAGGAGACGCTGTTTTTTGTCCGCTGAGGGGACCAGTCGCTGGGTCAAAATTCCCCGCAGGCAATTGGCCAATTGTGTAATCACCTGGCTTTGCTGATCGGGCGGGAAAATGGAGACGATTCGTTCGACGGTCTGCATCGTATTGGGCGTGTGACATGTGGCCAGGACAAGGTGTCCGGTTTCCGCCGCCACGAGTGCCGTCGAGGTCGTTTCGTAATCGCGCATTTCGCCGATGCCGATGACGTCGGGGTTTTGCCGCAGCACATGGACCAGGGCTGCGGAAAACGACTTGACATCCGAATAAAGTTCCTGCTGGACGATTACAGCCCGTTTGTAGCGATGAACGTATTCTACGGGGTCTTCTATGGTGATGATCTTGCATCGCCGTTCGCTGTTGATCATGTCGACCATGAAATTCATGGTTGTCGTTTTGCCGCTGCCGGTCGGGCCGGTGATAAGAAACAAACCGTGGGACATTCGGGTCATCTGTTCTATTGCCTCGGGCAATCGAAGTTCGTCGCGGTTTTTGATCACGGGGCACACCGGCCGAATGGCCATTTCCGGATTGTTGGCGTGGTAATACACCGATACGCGGAATCGGCCGAGTTTTTCATCAAACAGCGAACAGCATAGCTGCCAGTCGTTTTGAAGGACTTTTTTCTGCTCTTCGTTCATCAGTTCGTTGACCAGACGGGCCGTATCCTCCCGTGATAGCGGAGGGGCCTCCGCCAGGACGATTTCACCGTTGATGCGAAAAATCGGTGGCATTTTCGCGATAATGTGAATGTCGGACGCATTGGCCTGTCTGGCCGTGTGAAGAATACGTCGCATTTCCGGTGTTATACTCATGGTTTACCTTCCTGTTGTGTGTCTGAATGCGGAAAAAATCCTGGTGAAAAAACTCCGATCGTTAAAACGCTGTAGTTCATCGGCGGGCCATTTCCAGCCGGGGCGGAGTTTGATGCTCTGCTCCAGGACTCGCCCGGCTTCGGAAAAACCAAGCTTAGCCTGACAGGTTCCCAGTTCATACCACGCCAGGGCCGATTTGGGTAGTTCCTTCGCCGCAGTCTCGAGATATTCCATCGCGGCGGTGTAATATCCGTATTTTCGCAGCAGTCTACCGGCTTCGAGTCGGGCGATCGGAGCCTGTGGGCCGGCGATTCCGACGGCGCTGCCGATACAGTTTTCCGCCATTTTGCTCTTTCTGATCAGGAGAACTTCCGCCCGGGCCAGCCAGACATACCAGGTGATATTTTTTTTCTGAACGGCGTTGTCGGAATATGCCTGGGCCTTGTCGACTTGCGCGTCGCGCGCACAGGCGACGGCCTTGGCGGCCAGCAGTTCCGGATGTTCGGGAAAAAGCTCAAGGGCCTTGTCCGCCCAGAGCTTGGCTTCGCGAAATTCACCCAGCTCGGTCAGCATGAGGACCTGGTTGAACCAGCCTTCGTAAAATGCGCTATTTTTTTCCAACGCGCGGGAGAAATTCGTCAGGGCTTCTTCGAAATCGCCCGCCAGCCAGGCGCCGACTCCACGCTGGTAAAAAAACTGCTCATCGCGGATCGGTTCGCCCTGGCCGTCCGTTTTGATAGGTTTTTTTCCGTCGAACTCCAAGTGTGAAAATCGGCTCATTCAGGCTCCTTCAAATAACCCCGCCGTGTAAGCGGAAACCAGCGTATAAACGCTTTCGCCTCTACCTGATTATACGATATCAGGCACGCATTTTTAATGATTTGTTCGGAATTATTTGCCCTGCCGCCATATTCCGTACTTACAAAATAGGTCTTGGTGGCTACGACGACTTCCATGGCAGTTCCTCTCAGCCATGTGGGAACGGGATAACGGTCGCTTGGTAATTCCCTGCCGTTTACATAAAAAAGTCCATTTTGTATTTTCACCGTTTCACCCGGCAGGGCAATGATCTGACCGACCATGGTACTGCCAGATCGGTATGAGATATCATAGTGTTGTCCTTCAACAAATTGTGAAAAATACGCCAATACCAGCGTGCCACGTGCTAGCGGATGCCTGACGGCACTGCGCCGGGCGAGCAAAAAATCTCCATACGATAAGTTTTGCCAGGGAATAATCAGTGTCGTATAGCCGGCTGACAGATCGCTGAAGAGCAATCCGGCGAGGCTCCAGTAGATCACGCCGATAAAAAAAACGCAGGCCCCCATGGTATAAAGCCGCATGCCGGAGCGTTTGAAAATGTGCCAGAACGTGCCATGGGCCGCCAATCCGCCGTGGATTCCGATGGCCAGACCGGTCATGATCATGCCGAACGTACTGCCGTAAAGGAAGATCGCCATGGCGACGCTGAAAATCCAGACCAGCCAGTACCAGGTGATTTCTTTAAAGCGATTTTGAAGAAAATGGGGTAATCCCGGCACGATAGAAAGTGCCAAATGACAAAAAGCTTTACCCATTTCACGAGCGACGCGGGCAAAAAGGGAGCTATAATCCACATCTTCTTCGCTGGTTGAAGCTTGAATCTGCCAGTTTTCGGGCACACGTTTTTTGCCATTTCGCCAGGAACGCTGAGTCTGGGAATGATAGCGAAACCATCTTACGATGGGTCGCAATCGTTTTTGCAGGGCCGTCGCCCGCGGCGGGTGAACCTCCGCGACGGCGAGGTTGCTGGTGGTGAGGACCGATCCGCATCGGAAACAGGTCGTCATGCCCGTCATATTTTCGAATTCGCAGCGTGGACATCGCATGGATTAAGCCTGCTCGTTTTTCTGCTGTACATTCAGCTGAACCTTCTGGTCCGGCTCGTAATATTCGCTGGTAAACTGCTGTTGCTTGACCGTTCCAACGATGTCCGTCAGGAGCTTTGTATAAGCCAGACAGGCTTTGCCCTTGGCGCCTTTCACGTGGACCTTGACTTCGCCCGTTTTCAAAATCGTGATCTCGATATCGTGTTGTGGCATGGCTCAATTCTCCCATCGCCGGACGTGAATGCGAACACTTTGGTCTTCTTCAACCTTTTCATTGACAACACGGAAGCCTTTTTGTTTCAATTCGGTCATGATCTTATTATAGACAAAGCACTGGGTTAATCTTTCGGTAAATTCCTCCGCCACCTGCCGAAGCTGATTATCGGAGACGTTGACGCCTGATGCACAGACCGAACATCGGCCGCGTTCGTCCCGATGAACGCGAATAGTGATATGGCCGCGGGTGGCTTCGATTGACTGACCGGTCATCAGATTGCCCGCCAGGACGGCGCTGTCTTTAATCTCGATCTTTATTGTTCGCTGATCATCCTGTTGTTCCTGCTGATCCTGAGCGATATTCGATCTTTTGTCATCGGCGGACTTGGCCATGGCAAATCCCATCGCCGCAGCGGCGCCGGCTACAGCGGCGGATATCGCGGGCCAGGACCCGATGATCACCGGCGCCAGAATAAATACGGTACTCATGGTCAATTCCTTTCTACATTTTTGAAACGGGTCATACGTCAACCATATTCTTCTTATCGGCAATGGCGCCTACACGCTGTTCCGGGGATGCGCCCATACGAGCCCGTCCTTCGGCCCATTTGCGCAATTCCGCAACATCTTCGCTCATGGTTTTGGAAAGCGGGGCGGTCTGTTGGATCGTTCGGAGGATATCCTCCGTACACACCGGCCGCTGCTCGTAAAAGGCATCGAAGAGCGAGCTGATGATACTTTCCTCAATTTCGGCTCCGCTAAAACCGATCGATGCCTCGGCCAGTTTGGCAAGATCAAAATTTGACGGCTCCTGCCGGCGTTTGGTCAGGTGGATTTTGAAAATTTCCTCGCGTTCCTTTCGAGTGGGTAGATCGACAAAGAAAATCTCGTCAAAACGGCCTTTGCGGAGCAGTTCGGGCGGCAACTGTGAGATGCTGTTGCATGTGGCCACCACAAACACGGGCGATTGCTTGTCGGAAAGCCAGGTCAGAAAAGTTGCAAAGACGCGGGCGGAGGTTCCGCCGTCCGTGCTGCCGCGGGATTCCCTAAATGCCTTGTCGATTTCGTCGATCCACAGGACGGCCGGCGCGATCGACTCAGCCGTCATGATAGCCCGGCGGATATTTTCCTCGGAGGTTCCCACAAGACTGCCGAAAACCTTCCCGACGTCGAAACGCAGAAGGGGTAGATGCCAGAGCTGACTGACCGCCTTGGCCATCAGACTCTTGCCGCAGCCCTGAACACCCAGGAGTAACACGCCCCGCGGCGCAGGCAGGCCGAAAGACCGAGCACGATCACTGAAGGCGATGGCTCGTTTTTTCAGCCAGTCTTTCAACACGTCCAATCCGCCGATGGAGCCGATATTTTCATGCGTCTCGTAATATTCCAGCAGGCCGTTTTTACGGATGATCTGCTTTTTCTCACCGAGGATGATATCGACGCTCTTTTCGCTCAGACACCGATGCTGGACGAGGGTCTTGGCCAAAACATTCTCCGCCTCCAGCAGGGTCAGGCCCAGCAGGGCGTGGACGATTTTTTCCCGAACCGGGGGCGTGATATTGACGCTCAGCTTCGGATTTTCTTTGACTTCATCAACGATCCGGTCTAGCAGAATACCCAGATCGTTGCCTTTCGGCATATCGAAGTCGATTACAGTCAGGTCTTTTTCCAATTCCGCGGGAATTTCGAACATCGGGCTAACGAGGATCACGGTCTTGAACGTATTTCGCAGCGAAACGGCCATTTCCCTCAATCGGCGAATGATGGCCATGTTATGTCGGACCATGAACGGGTGAAAGTCTTTGAATACATAGATTGCCGGGTCAACGTGATCCAGAACCGTGTCCAGGGCGACCAGCGGGTCCTGCGTGGAAGTGTCGCGGTGCTGCTGCGATTGCGGCGCCGTGCCTTCGGGCACAAGCCCCGTCGTCACGGACCATTCGAATACCCGTTTATCCAGACGGGAGGCGATACGGCTTACCTGCGACATGACCCGCTGTTCTTCCCATGTGACGACATAAAGCAATGGATAGCGGGCACGGATGAGCACTTCGATTTCGCTCATCGACTTTTTGGCTGCTGCCGGCGGGGCTTCCTTATCGCTGTGTTCCTCAGCTGGTTTGATTTCGCTCATGTTCAACTGTCTCCGTTTGCGTTTGTTCTATGGTTCGTTGCAGGCCAATCATGTCGGCAATTTCCATCAGGCTCTCGTCGGGCGCGACGAACACGACTTGCCCATCATGCAGGATGCGTATTTCGAAATCGCCGGGTTTTCGCTTGTATTCAGTTTCGTTCATACTATCAACCGTAAGTGTAAAGATTCCGCCAGTTCGATCGCGGATTTCCGCTCATCATCGCTGACATAGTCTGCCGGGGCACAGACCGCTTTAGCCGGTGGAATATAATCGCTTTTCAAACTGATGCCGACCTCCGGCATCGTTTCGGCGAGCCAGTGCAGAATCGGTTTGATACAGCAATCAAAGTGGCCGGGCATAATCACATGTCGCACAATGATCCGGGCCTTGCCGCGGACCCGTAAAAGCGAGTTTCGGACCACATCGACATAATCTTCAGCGTCCAGAATCTTCCGGGCGCACGAACTGCTGCCGCATTTGAAATCTGCCAGATAGATGTCCACCAGGCCGGTCAGAAGTTCGTCAACCTGCGGATTAAAATACATATTCGAATTCCAAACCACCTGCGTTTCGGGCTCGATCCGGGCAAGTAACTCCAGAATGCCCACCAGGTTCACTGCAGGTTCGCCGCCAAGCAAATTCAGCGTTTTTGCGCCCAGCCGACGGCGTTCCACTATCCGTTTCGCCAGATCATCGACATTCATCACCGAAGCCGCCTCGGGCGCTTCGTTCCATTCCAATACGCTACAGAATTCGCATCGTAAATTACAGCCCGCGAAATAAACCTGATGCGACGGCACCAGTTCACTTTCTTCATGGCGATGCAGCATTTCCCGAAAACATCTTGCACGATCCTCCAGCCCGCAATAACCCATTTCGCCGGCTGATCGATCGATCCGGCACATCCTCGGGCACAGTCGGCAGCATTTTAATTCCTGCCACGCCCTGCCTGCCCGCAGCGACGCTTCCTTGTGTGCGGCAAAATCCATAATCGTCAGTCGATCTCCACAAATGGCCCGGGCCGGCGGTTCGATGCCGTTTTGGGCGATGTCCTGGCCGGCAGACACCATTGCAACTTTACATACAGATAGCCCGCCACCGCTCCAATTACCCAAACGAGCAAAATAGGAGGCTTGATGCTGAGAATAATCCCCATCGCAATGAGAATCCATGCGATTGTCTGCGCCTCTATGGTTGAAAAATATACCATGAAGCGTCGCCGCCGGAAAATCAGGCCGAACGCCGCAATCAAGCCGTAGGTGCAGGCGGAAGACCCAAACCCCAGATATTCAGTTTTGAGCATCCACGAAGCCAATACCCATGCCAGCCCGCTGATCACTGAAACGACGGCCCAGAGCATAAGGAACGATCGTGTCCGCCATTCGCGCTCAATCAGGCTTCCGATGAACAATACGATTATACAATCGAAAAGTAAAATCATGCCGACGGGATTGATAAACGAATAAGTCAACAGCTGCCACAGGCTCAGCGTCTTGATGTCGTTGGGGTGAAGGAACAACTGGTTGCTGGTAAAATCCGGGGCAAAGATTGACAGGACATAACCTGCTACCATAAGGACCAGCAGCGTCACCACGCCGGGCATGAAAATCTTGGAGGGGGCAGGCAACACGACCTGAAAACGGCTTTCACCTTCAACAAGGGCCATACCATCTTCCTTTGTAATACGCGGTGCAGCGAAACACTGTGCTAAAAATTCTGCATCGATTGTAAACTATTCCTGAACGAATTCAAGCGTCTACGGAAATTTTAAATAACGGTATTTTTCAAAAGGGGGTATTTCGATGCGGGCGGTAACAACCGATGGCGATTATTGATTTTCGACCTGCTTTTGATTTGCCGACA
>CAYMXC010000141.1:0-7276 GCA_964394135.1 uncultured Phycisphaerae bacterium | reverse complement strand
ATTACATTGGCTATTTGTAGGATTTTTAAAAGATTTTTTTGAATTTAAAATAAACCTCGATCGCATAAAATAAAATACCTATGATCGACAATAAGATATCAAAATTCGTTCTGACCCTGCTCGGCCCGATTTGGCTGGTCCTGATCTACTGGCCCTGGCAGCTTCTGATCGGCCTGATCGGAGTCAGCTATTACCTCGTCGTCGAGCGGACGCAAAACGTCCTGTTTCCAGGCCGGCTCAGCTCCCGGGCCACGGTCAAAATGCGATGGTATCTGGTTCCGCTCATCCTCATCGCTTTTATACCTGCCATGGCTGTTCAACTCGTCGTCGCCTTGTACCACCTCTTCGTCTGGTGGCACCGCCTGCTCGGTTCCTGGCAGACCGGCGTCGAGCGAGCCGTCCCGGCCGTACTCCTGGGCCTGGCCACCGAGGTGGTTTTCATCCTCGTCTTTATCGGCAGCTTCTACCACCCCCTGCCATGGCACATCATCAATGCGTTTAGTCCATCTGCCGACCGTCCGAGTTCCTCCGTAGTTCCCGAACGCTGGTACCACTTCGAAGGAGAAGACCCGATTCGCTTGTTGCTGACCGGACCTGTCCTCTTCGGAGCATTTTTGCTTTTACTGGTGCCGACGATCGTGTCACGCGTCCGCCCGAAAGTTCAGAAATTCCTCTTCCTGCCGGCCTGGGCACTGTGCCTCTTTGCACTGTTCCAGACTTTGTGGGCTGAGGAAATTTATCTGAATCAACGCTGGACCAATATTGCCATCGGCCTGTTTATCGCGATGAGCCTTTTCGGCATGATGGTCCTGGCCTGGCGGACACTACACCGCTCAACTTCGCTGCGTCAGTTCGTCTGGTTCTCCGCCATCCGCCTGCTGGAGAAAAAACGAATCGCCCTGTTTTCCCTCGCCGCCGTCACCCTCTGCACAGCAATGCTCCTGATCATCATGTCCGTCATGGGCGGATTCGTCGAACAGGTACGCAACAAGTCTCACGGCGTCATGGGCGATATCATCCTCGACGGCGATCCTATCCGCGGATTTCCCTATTATGATGGTTTCATCAAGTATGTCAAAAAACTCCCGATCGTCCAGGACGCCACATCCGTCCTCTATACCGCAGGCCTGATGCGTGTGAAGGATCCATTTAACGAAAACGTTTCTTATACCAACCCGGTCAAAATTTTGGGCATCGACCTGGCAGGCAAAGCCGCCGTCACCAATTTCGGCAACAGCCTCAACCGCTACAAAACGAACAAAAGCGAAATCATCCTTGATAAGCCGCGCGCTCCGCCCGGCAAAACCGACGGCGAGAAAAATTACGGTCTGATCTACGGCCTGGACATCCAGGGGCTCTCTCGACGAACCCCCGACGGCGACTATCACCGTTACATCGAACCCTACACTTCCTGCACGCTGAGCCTTATCCCAATCAGCCGGACCGGAACCATCGTCGATCCATCCGCGCCAAGCATTACCCAGAAATTCTACATGATCGACGATTCCCGCACCGGCGTCTACGACATCGACGCACAATATGTCTACGTCGGATTCGATGTCCTCCAGCGACTGCTCTACATGGACGTCCAGGAAACCACCGACGGCAAAACCTATCCCGCACGCACGCACCAGATCCAAATCAAGCTCAAACCCGGCGTGAATATTTACAACCAGGGTATTCCTGCCATCCGCCAGGCCTGGCTCAAATATTCCGTCAACTTCAACGACCCCCTCATCGACATGGTTGAAGTCAATACCTGGGAATATTACAACCGCACCTTCATCGCAGCCGTCGAAAACGAACGCCAGCTCATGGTCATTCTCTTCGGTATCATCAGCATCGTCGCCGTATTCCTCATCCTCGCCATTTTCTATATGATCGTCGTCGAAAAAACTCGCGACATCGGTATCTTAAAATCTATCGGCGCCTCCGCCGCCCAGATCGCCGCCATCTTCCTGGCCTATGCCGGCGCCATCGGATTCGTCGGCTCCATCATCGGAACCGTTCTGGGCACACTATTCGTCCGTCATATTAACGAAATTCAGGACTGGCTGATCCGCATCTTCGGCTGGCGGGTCTGGAATCGAGAGGTTTACGCCTTCGACCAGATTCCCGGCGACGTAAAATTCAACGAAGCCGTCACCATCGTCATCGCGGCCATTGTGGCCTCGATCATTGGCGCCATCATCCCGGCCATCCGCGCCGCCAAAATGAACCCTGTGGAAGCATTGCGATATGAGTAACAATCTGCTGTTAAAAGCCGTCGATATCCACAAAACCTATCAACTCGATATGGTCAAAGTGCCTGTCCTCAAGGGCGTATCGGTAGACGTCCAAAAAGGTGAATTTCTTGCCGTCGTCGGCGTTTCCGGCTCCGGCAAGTCCACGCTCCTGCATATCCTCGGAGCGCTGGATCAACCCGACCGCGGCTCTGTCTTCTTTAACGATCAGGACATCTTCGCCGCCTCCGGCACACTCCGCGACGACCTGCGAAATCACTGCTTCGGTTTCGTTTTCCAGTTCTACCATCTGCTGCCGGAATTGACCGTCCTGGAAAACGTCATGATGCCCCTGCTGGTCGGCTCAACGGTCCGCTCCTGGCTTCGCAACGCTCCGGAAATCGAACAGCGTGCCCGGCAGATACTTTCACGTCTGAATCTTGACCACCGTATCTTTCACCTGCCCGCCCAGCTCTCCGGCGGTGAACGTCAGCGGGTCGCCATCGCCCGCGCCGTCATCAACGACCCCGTTATTCTCTTCGCCGACGAACCGACAGGCAATCTCGACGCTGGCACCGGCAGGCAAATTTTCAATACCTTGCTCGAACTCAATCGCGCAGGCCAAACCATCATCATGGTCACCCACGACAACGACCTGGCCCGCCTGACCCATCGTATCGTTAAACTTTACGTTGGTAAAATCCCCTCCTGCCCGGGCCTGTCGATAGGAAAAATCAGCCGTCTTCAATTAATCGAAGTGAATGCTGGAAGAACCTCCACCGCGGCCGACTGTGCCTTGCTGAAATCCTCTACCGGCGAAACCCACAGATAAATCGACCATTTCCCCGGTGTCACACCGGCAGTGTCGATCCAGATACGTTGAGAACCGGATGACCGCAGCGAAGCAGCAGGCAGGGCATTTTTTCCCCTCTGACGATACCAGCATGCCTTCCAGACGCCGATTGGCCAGACTCAATTCCCCCAATCGAAGCGTAATTTCCATTTCCAGAGCCCACCCGCTTATGACCTTTGAAGGGCATCGTTCCAGGCTCACGAGAGTCGGCGCCGCCAGGATCGGAATAACCGTCTCACCCAGTTTTTTGCCCTTCGAATCTGCAAATTGCAGCTGCCAGCTGACCGTTAGTTCCATAGCCGGCACGGTGTACTTCATCTCAAACTGCACCGGACCCTTTGCCTTATTGATCATAATCGTCTGCCTGGTCACCGGCTTATTCTCCTCGTTTACCAAAACCGCCTGCAGAGCATGATCCTGAACGGAAGGATCGACGACCAACAAACCTTTCATTTGATTTCGACCCGGAAACCGGCTGCCGGGATCGAATTGCTCCACCATTACCAGACCGTCCGTCCCACCGAAAACCATTACGCCCCAGCGACTTTTATCATTGAACCGCGAATCGACAGATCCCCAGGTCATCATCTGTCGCCAGGAGTGAAACTCCCTCGCAACATTCATCCTCCAGATCGTGCCCGCCTGTGGAGCATCCGAAAACCCCAGTGCCTTCCACGGAACGAAAATCTCCTGGCAGTAGCCGTTGCTCACGCTCACCGATGCCGTCCTGATACCGGTGTCGCGCACAACCTTCGTCTCTCCTTCCACGAGAACCCGCTTGCCCTTGACACTGACGATCAAATGATAATAAGGCACAGCTGCCTTGCCGATGTCGAAAAAAAACTCCATGCAGTCGTCCTGCCACAGATTCATATCGTCGTCCCCGAATTTGCTCAGGGCGTTTTCAAGAGTGGAATGATTGCACTGCACCAGCATATACAATCCCTGGTCATCATAGGCAAATTGCGCCTGGCTCGAACTCGGCGAAGGCAGCTTCTGAAACTCATCCAGTCCGCCGGCCTTGGCCCGCATAGCATTTTCCACCTCACCGGTCCACCACAACGAATTCGTGCTGTTGCGATTGGTCCGCCAGAAGGATTCTTCCACCTTGCCGTCCAGATCGATCGGCCCGCTCATGCGAAGTGCCTGCAGTACCTTATCCGTCTGTTTGACCTCGCTCTTTCGCGGCGCGATCGCGCGAATTAGAGGCGTCCCTGTCGTTTTCTGCGTCAAGGGTCGAACCGACTCGCCCAGTTTTCTTCGAGCATCGTAAATCCCAAGAACAACCTGCCAGCGCATCTGATCCAGGTCTTTGGCGAACAGGCGAGCCTGCCAGTCAAAGTACTCATATCGATTGATGGGAACCGAACCGGCACAATCCGTCAGAATTTTCCTCGCCTACGCGGCCTCCTGCAAAAGTCCCTTTTTCTCCAGACGATTGGCCATATCTTACAGAATGCGGAAATAGGCCAGATCGTCCAAACCTTCCCGGCATCGCTCCATATACACCGAACCGACCATGCCCTTCGGGGTAATTATGGTATAAGTATAAACCGGATCGGTATCCCGCCCTTTTCTCTGCCCCCACTGGTCTGCCCATTGATGACAACCGGTGGACCCGACTCGCTGCTGGTACAATCCCCATGTGGCTCGCAGACAACCCAGGTTATAGATCCAGACTTCCGCACCGTCACGTCGGACATCAGCCAGGCCTTTCTCCGTCCAGTTGTTATATTCCCGAATCTGCAGATTATCGCGGGCGCCACGATCGATCGGCTCCTCTCCGGCATTCGGCGGATAGCCTATGGCGTTGTCCACCAGAAAAGCCCTATCTCTGGCAACCCTCAAAAGCTCCGGCATGAACTGATCGTACGTCTCGGTCTTGATGCAGGGCGTCTACAGTTCTTCCTCCACCATAAAACGTTTTTTGTGCCATTTTTCATTTTCGGCCATTACAATCAGTTGTTCCACTGATTCTCTGAATAATTTTTTGGCGTCGTCGTTGAACCCTAGCCGGGCATCTTCAGAACCATCCGGCCCGTAGATTCCAAGATCACCTTTCAAGTTCTTACCCTGACTGCGAAGTTGGCGAATCTTTTGCGAAGCAACACCGGACCAGAATTCGATCCATCGAAGATCGATGCCAAGCATTCCGTCCAGTCCCTCCGCATTCATCGCATTGGCAAAGGCATGCACTGTCGGCACATCCACCACCACATGACCGTCGATACACTTCAATTCGGGATATACGGAATACAAAATCAGCGAATTAAAACCATGGGCCTTGGAATATTTAATATACAAAGGAAGACTTTCCGCTTTCCACATTTCATTCAAACCGTAATTATCATATAACCCGATGTCCGGACCCTTGAAATGGCCGGGAACGAACATACCCCAGCTGCCCGCCGGATACTTAAACTCAAAATCAAGCACCGTTAAATGAATAGGCAGCACGACCGTTTTCCCTTCACCGTCGCCAATCGTCAACTTGCCTCCATACGACCCCGGCAGCGTCTCTTTTGGAACGTAAACCGTAATCCACAGCCACGAAGTCCATCGCGAAAGCAAATCCACCGGGAACGGCTTTTCCAGCCACTTGCCTTTGCCGCGAAATGTCTTCCCGTTAATTGCATCGGGAACATACTGCACCATGCGGATATCGACGTTTTCGGATCGGATGATCTTACCCTCCGCCAGCCGAAGATCACCGCTGATCGGCCGCCATCCGCTCGATGATCGATAATTCCTTGAGAACCGTTTCCGGCGCCATCGAATCGATGATCCCGCCAATGATGTTGGATTTCTGACCCGTAAGTTGACGGGCCGCAAGATTCGGATGGTAGTTGAGTGTCGTCGCAATACGGCAAACACGTTTGGCTGTCGCTTCGCTGACACGTGTATTCTTGCCGCCGGTGTCATGAAGCACCTTGGCGACCGTAATCTTGGAAACGCCTGCCTTCCGGGCAATGTCGACCAGTCGGATCGGATTTGTGACATTCGGCATCGGACACCTGCTTCTTTTCACTTCCAGAAAAATAATTCTGATATTCCGGTAAGTTCACAGGTTCCTGTATAGACATAACGGTAAGTCATGTCATGACTTTTTTCGCTATTATATAAACCGACCGCGATTTGAACGAAATAGTCCCATTGGAATGGAAAAACCAGTAATGTCTTAAATATCGGTCAAGTAGGAGAAAAATGGCGCAAGGTTCTTTTATAAGAATTAACTTTTAACGGCCCGAACATCGGGCAGAAGGAAGCCAAACGCCATGATTACGAAGGTATTGCCGAGCGTGCGATTATTCAATGAATACCAGGAAAAATATTGACCGAACAGATGTCGCTGACTGAGCTGGTGCGGCGTGGCGACCGGACGATGATCCAATTCGCGGTTGAACTGGAGGTCTCGCAATTTCTCGGCCGGGAGTATTATCGCAACGATCCGGGGCAGACGGCCTTTGCGAAATGGAGAAAGGAAACCTGTGTCGCGTAAACTCAACTTTTTGAGCGGAAGGAACCCAACCATGAAAAACTCATTTGACAGGAAAATTAGGACTGGACCATAAGTATGAGCATGAAAACCCTGGAAGTCTTGCCCTGTCCTCAGGAATGCATAACAGGCAATGGAATATTTCATGTACCTGATGGGACAGTAAATATCTTTTGGCAATCTCCAGACAGACCTTCACGAGTTATAAGAGAACTGGCGGTTGAAATCGGGTTTGATGTGCACTATCAATCCGGTACAACACCCGCGTTCCGGGTGTCAGATGTCTGGGAAACACATTTTCGTCGCCGTTTACCGTATGTTGGAGCTCAAGGATACATTTTAAATGTGGACGAGAAAGGCATCCAGGCTTGTGCAAATGATTCGGCCGGCTTGTACTATGCTTTCCAGACACTGAAACAATTGATCGGAAAAGATAGGACCGTTCCTTTTGTTCAAATTATAGATAAACCAAACACTCTTCATCGTGGCATCATGATTGATCTGGCCAGGGTGGTAGAGCGACCGGATTATATTATTTCTCTTCTGCCATTTTTATCTCGATGCAGATTGAATCAGATATATTTGTATCTGGAAAACAAACTATCATTCAGCCGTCATCCGGAGTTGGCTCATCCTCTGGCGTGGAAATATGAAGACGTCAAGGAATTGGTGAAGGCCGCTGGTGAGTATTATATTGATATCATT
>CAYMXC010000140.1:0-7283 GCA_964394135.1 uncultured Phycisphaerae bacterium | reverse complement strand
TACATCTGGACCGCCCACCACCGTTTTCCGACCAATACCCCCGGCTGGTGGGGCGGCGCCCATCCGTTTGCACTGCTGGACTGGTCGATCGTTCATAATGGCGAGATTTCCAGCTACGGTACCAATCGCCGCTACCTGGAAATGTTCGGATATAAATGTACGCTGCAGACCGATACGGAGGTGGTGGCTTATCTGACTGACCTTCTTGTGCGTCGACATGAATTGTCATTCGAGCATGCAGCAGCCGTTTTCGCGCCGCCCTTCTGGAAGGATATCGACCAGATGGAACCCGAAGAAAAAAATTTGTATACCCAGTTGCGAATGGTCTACGGATCGGCTGCACTCAACGGCCCATTCGCGTTTCTCATGGCGTGGTCCGAAGGGTTGATCGGTCTTAATGATCGTGTCAAACTCCGCCCGCTGGTAGTGGCGACACAAAACCGGACCACATACATGGCCTCGGAAGAAGCGGCCATCCGCGAAATCAGTCCTGAACTCGATCGTATCTGGGCTCCGCGTGCCGGCCGGCCTGTCATTGCAAAATTGAACGAAGCGCCAGCGGCGCTCAGTGTGGAGTAAACGTCATGACCGCAACTATCGATGCCAAAAGTTTATATTATGTCCAGCTCAATGAGCAGATTCGCGATCTGATCAAAAAAGGCGAAAAGGATATTTTGGTTGTAAATGTTACCGGCCAGCGATATATCGGAGGCGGAATCGAGGCCAAGGATGTCAAAATTACTGTTCGCGGAGTGGCGGGCGAAGATCTGGCGGCGTTCATGGAGGGTCCGACGGTCGAGGTAATGAACAATGCCCAGGACGGCGTCGGCAACACCATGAGCGAGGGAAGAATCGTCGTTCGAGGTCAGGCAGGCGACGTGGTCGGCTACGGGATGCGAGGCGGAAAGATTTTTATTCGCGACGATGTCGGATATCGCGTTGGTATTCACATGAAGGGCTTTCGAGACAAGCAGCCGGTTCTGGTGGTCGGCGGGTGTGCCGGCGATTTCTTCGGAGAATATCAGGCAGGCGGATGTCTGATCCTGCTAGGCCTGACCCAAACCCGCAAAAACAGCGTGGTTGGTGATTACTGCGGCACAGGAATGCACGGCGGGGTCATGTACATCCGGGGTCGATTCCGGGAGAACTATCTCGGCAAGGAAGTCAATCATTTCGATCTGTCGGAAGAAGACGTCTGTCGCATCAAACCGATCCTGACAGAATTCGCATCCACATTCGGCGTTACAGAGGATATACTTGATTACCATAGATATCAGAAGATTATTCCGGCCAGCACCCGGCCCTACGGCCGATTGTATGCATATTAAACGGTTGGCATTTTGTTAAAGGAGCGATTATGCAGTTTTCATTTGCCGTTAAAAAACTCGATGACAAGCTCGTAAATACTCTGGAAATTCTTCAGGATTGCCGACGGCTTTACGACGCTGACGGCATTTGCGAACCCGCCCTTCTCGATACGTTTACTCAGACCGGTGAAAACATCGAGAAACTCCGCGAAACGCTGAAAAATATTCTTGCCGCCAACGAGCGGAGATTCGACATGATCGGCTTTCTGACCGAGGCTTTGCATATGGAGCATCATATTGTCGGCGAATTGCAAAGCTATATGCGAGTGATACCCGATGCGGAGCTGAAGAACGATTTGAATAATCTCATGCTCGAAGAAAACAAACACGAGGAAGCATTAGCCGCCCGAATTCGAAGCCTTGGGGGCGAATCGCAGACCACCTACAACGCTGCTCCGCGTCCGCGTGAAATTTCCATTCTTGAACTGCTCAAACGACATAAAAAGTCTGACGAGGAATGCAAACGCCATTACGAAGTCGGACTGACTCGATTTCGCGAGCCGGAATTTCAGTGGATGATCGGCCAGCTCGTCATGGAAGAACAGCAGCATGTCCATATGCTCGACGACCTTATTCACAAGTACGAATCGGCCGATGTGGTTTCACCTGAACTCAAACACATCAAGTGGGTCGATCCGTACATGGGCACTCCCGGCGATCGGCCGTGGGTGGAATAAGTCGAACATGTGTTATAAAAGTTCCTTTTCACTTTTGGGCCTTAAGGATTCAAATCTGTCCGACCCAGGTGCCATCGTCGTGCTGTTTCCACAGCTCGCGAATGGCAGTGAAGACATTTTCAGGCAAGGGGCCGCGTTCTATCATTTCGATGTCGTCATAAATATGCTGAAGGTCTTTCGAACCTACGATGGCGGAATGGACATTGGCCTGCCAGACGGTAAATCGCAGAGCCAATTCCACCCATGAACCGTCAAAACCGATGGCCTGGGGACTCAAGCCCATAATTTCGAGCCGCTGGGCATACGGCTGAGCGTAGGATTTGTAAAATGGATTGAAATTTTCCAAATCCTGCCAGCAGGCATTGGCCAGCGAACGTTTGGCGGTCACGCCCATGTTCTTCTCGATCGCCAGAGGCAAAAGAGTATCAATCGCCTGCTGGTCGCAGAGATTGACCGAAACCTCCACGCAATCGAAAACATTCATCGACAAGGCGGTCCTCAAGGCCTCACCGTCGCCGCTGTAACCGATGAAGCGTATCAGTCCCTTGCGTTTTTCGTCGATCAGACACTGGATCATGTTCTCGTTTTTCAAACATTCCATCGGACAGGAATGCAGGAGAAAAACATCAAGAACGTCTGTATTCAAACGCAGCAGCGATCGTTCGATGCTGAAACGAATGGCACCGGCCGACCAGTCTGGACATCCACTCTCTGGAACCCGATGGCCACCTTTGGTGATCAGGATAAATTCGTCCCGCCGGTGCGAAACCGCCTTACCAACTTTTTCTTCGGCGCCGTAACAATCGGCTGTATCGATCAGGTTTATCCCCGCATCGAGAATCCCATTGAGAACATGGTCGCACTGAGGCTGACTGATTCCAAGAATTCCGAGTTCCGCCGTTCCCAGGCCGATCGGTGAAACCATCACACCCGTTCGACCAAAAGCCCGTCTTTCAATCGTCAATGTTCTGACCATGGCCACCCCCTTTCGTCCGATATATTCCCTACGATTCAATTTACCCTTCGCGATCGAAATTCACAAGCCACTTTCTGCAGCGGATTGGCCGATAGGGATTTACGATTTTTGTAGTGAAACCCAACTTTTCAGTATATGATTTCTTAAAGGGGAAATTGAAGCAAAGGGGGAAATGCGATGATCTTATCAAGAGAAATCAAGGTTCCACTAGACGTTCCGAAGGAACGCGTCGACACCTATAAAAAGAATTTTGCCATGATCACCCGTGGCACCGGCAATCTGATGCTCTTCGCCGGCGATCAGAAGATCGAACATATGAACGACGATTTTTCAGGCCAGGGGATCGCCCCTGACGACGCCGATCCCGAACACCTCTTCCGTATCGCAGGCAGCAGTAAGATCGGCGTCTTTGCCACTCAGTTGGGGTTGATCGCACGATATGGCATGGATTATTCCGATGTACCTTATCTGGTCAAATTGAACTCCAAGACCAATCTGGTAAAAATGGATCAGAAGGACCCGCTCAGCGAACAGATATGGACGGTCGAACAAGTTGAAGAGTTTCGGCAAAACAGCGGACTTACGATCCTCGCGGTCGGATACACGATCTATCCCGGCAGCGAATATGAATCCATCATGCTGACTCAGGCGGCTCGGATTATCTACGAGGCACATCAGGCGGGATTGATCACGGTGATCTGGTCATATCCGCGAGGCAAGGGGGTAAAGGATGAAAAAGATCCTCACGTGATCGCAGGTGCGGTTGGATTGGCTGCGTGCTTGGGTGCGGACTTCATCAAAATCAACTATCCGAAACGCGAGGGACAGAATTCCGCCCTTCTACTGAGGGAAGCAACACTGGCGGCTGGGCGGGCCAGGGTACTCTGCGCGGGTGGACCATCGGAAGGTGAACGGGAATTTCTGCAGACACTTCACGAACAAATTCACATCGGCGGTGCGGCAGGAAGTGCCACCGGTCGAAACATTCACCAAAAGCCGTTTCATCAAGCCGTCGGCATGTGCAACGCGATCTTTGCCATCACATGCGAAGGCGCATCGGTGAAAGAAGCGTGCGATATTCTTTTCCGCGCGGAAGAACCGGTACAGATTCGGTAAATCGTTTTAAGTTTATGAATTTTTCCGACTATGTTCGATGGCAGCTTTCGCAAAGCCGCAAAACAGCGGATCCGGGCGCAGCGGCCTGGACGTAAATTCGGGGTGGGCCTGTGTGCCCATGAAAAATGGATGGTCTGACAATTCCAGTATCTGCATGATATCCTCGCCTGGCGCCTTACCGGAAAAAATCATCCCGTTATCGGTTAAAGTTTTGATGTATCTGGGGTGAACCTCATAGCGGTGCCGGAATCGCAGCCTGGCGAAAGGTTCGTTACCGTAGAGTGCGGCACCTTTTGTTCCGGGAATCAGTTCCACATTCTGTCCGCCCAGGCGCATCGTTCCGCCAAGACCAGTAACGTCGCGCTGATTCGGCAATCGATCAATTACCGGATGCGGCGAATTCGGATCGATTTCAGTCGAGTTGGCATCGGCGAGCTTACATACATTTCGTGCATATTCGACCACCGCCATCTGGAATCCATAGCACAAGCCGAGGTATGGCAGACGGTTTTCTCGCGCATATTTAACGCAGGCAATCTTGCCCTCCGTGCCGCGAATGCCAAATCCACCCGGAACAATCACGCCGTGCATACCTTTGAGTTTCCCAGCCACGTTCGCGTCGGTCACCTCCGTCGTATCGATCCAGTTCAGGATCAGTTTCGTATGCAATTGCGCGCTGCAATGTTCGAGAGCCTTGATGATACTCGCATAACTGTCGCGAACCGTAATGTATTTACCGGTAATGGCAATGTTCACTTCACCGGTGGGTTTGTGAATCCGATCAGTAAAGTTGCACCACCGGCTCCAGGCTTGTTTGTCATGTTCTTCGTCGATTCGATCCTTCATGCCGAGCACTTTAATGACTTCCTGGTCTATTTTGCTCTGACGGATCATACCGGGAACATAGTAGATGCTTTCCGAGTCGTGCATGGAGAAAACACGTTCCATCGGAACGTTGGCATAGACGGAGATTTTCTGTTTGACCGTCTCGCTGACCGGCGACTTTGCTCGGCAGGCAACAATGTGCGGCTGGACTCCCAAGCCCATCAAACTGCGAAGACCGAGCTGTGCAGCCTTGGACTTTTGTTCGCCCAATGCCTGTGGTTCGAGAATATAGGTCAGAGAAACGAAACAGGTGGAGTTAGGTCCCTCTTCCAATGCCAGTTCGCGCACCGCCTCGATGAAGAAAGCATTTTCCACATCGCCAACGGTACCGCCGATCTCGACAAAAACCACGTCGGCATTGTCGGCCAGCGCCAGTTCGCGCAAACGCAATTTTACCTCGCCGGTCACATGCGGAATCATCTGGACATCGCGGCCCTGGTATCGCCCGCGGCGTTCCTTTTCCAGAACACTCGTATAAATCTGTCCGGAAGTAGTAAAATTCTTTCTGGAAAGATTCAGGTCCAGCATCCGCTCGTAGGTGCCCAGGTCCATGTCGCATTCCATTCCGTCGTCGAGGACGAAAACTTCGCCGTGACGATAGGGATTTAGCGTACCGGAGTCGATGTTCAGATATCCTTCGAGCTTGATAGGCGAAACACGAAATCCTTTATCCTGAATCAGCTTTGCCACGCTGGAAGAGAAAATTCCCTTGCCCAGGCCGCTAATCACCGTTCCCATAACGACCACATATTTACACTGGCCCAGCTTGTAGCCGGGCGGAATCGGAGTATATAATTCGTCTTGTACCGATTTGGCAGCCACGTCATTCAAAATATCAGAAGTTGGACACATTTTTAAAATACCGTCTACCTAAATAAAATCGTTAACCGCAAACAAAAATAATATAGCAAGGGTTTACCCGGAACTGTTTTCTTTCAAATATTCGCGGACAAACACTTCGTATTGCTCCGGCGTATCAATTCCACTTGTCCGCCAGGGCGTTATTCCCACCCTGATATTATAGCCGTACCAAAGGGCACGCAATTGCTCCAGCATTTCGATTTTTTCAATCGGCGACGGCGCAAGCCTCGTCAATTCGAATAACAAATCTTTTCGATACGCATAGATGCCCAGATGGAGCAGGAAGGAAAATTCTTGCGGCATAGCGGCGAATCCGTCGCGAGGAAAAGGAATGACACTGCGTGAGAAATAAAGAGCGTTTCCATCGCGATTCAGGACCACCTTGACACAGTTGGGATTGGCAATCTCTTCCTGCGACAAAAATGGCGTAGCCAGCGTCGCCATCCGAACCTTTTCGTCGCCCATTAGTGAGATCAACTGGTCGATAGCCTCCGGGTGCATCTTCGGCTCATCGCCCTGGACATTGACGATCACATCTGCATCAATATCTTTCACAGCAGCTGCCACGCGATCGGTACCGCTGGGTAGTAATGGATCTGTCAAAATGGCACATGCACCAAAACCTTTCGCCGCATCGATCGTACGTTGATCGTCTGCGGCGATAATGACTTCGCGAGCATTTTGAGCCTTACAGGCCTGCTCATAGACATGTTGGATCAGAAACTTACCGGTTGACCGGGCCAATATCTTCCCGGGAAATCGGCTGGACGCCAGGCGCGCCGGAATGACCACTACTGCTTTTGACAAACCTTGTATCCGTTCTTTAAAAAATATCAGCATTCGACAGTCAGTAACAGTGATATATTAAAACAAAAAAACTATCGGTCGTGAAACTGATAGTTCCGGGCTGACAGATGAATGCTTCCTGTGTAGAAATCTAACACTCACCGCCGATGATGTCAATCCTGAAGATGACCAAAAATCATATGGGTTCCAATAATTTTCTCAGTTCCGCTGTGCGACGAGACATAACCAGTAATAAATATTGTCGTTTATTTATTATACTGCATAAATTTCTTTCTGTCGATTTTTGGACTGCCGGTCATGTCATTCTCCTTGCAGGATAATTCAAAATTAGATATGATCCAGATGAAACAAAATGGAAATGTACTGGCGAAAATACCTTGGGAAAATCTTGAAAGAGAGAATATGCGCGACAAAAAAATTTATCGAGGGAACCTGCGGGATCTTATTATAGCTCTTTCATTGGTATCGGCTATTTTTTTTCCAGTTCCAATCTTGCAGATGGTAATCGCGCTGGCGATCCTGGCCGTCGGCTGCCTGCTGCATCTGGTAACTAAAGCGCCCTTGATTCGTAACAAGGTTTTGTCGGAGAACGGG
>CAYMXC010000139.1:0-7295 GCA_964394135.1 uncultured Phycisphaerae bacterium | reverse complement strand
GATACGAAGTGCATGGAGTGACAATGCATTTGAACAGTTCTGAATCCATAGATAAATCATCAATAGTCCGGGATGCGGAACTGGCTGCACAAGCGATTGGTATTAAACACGATGTGGTAGATTGCTCATCTTTATTTGAAACTGCGGTTATTGATTATTTCATAGCTTCATATAAGGCTGGTGAAACTCCAAACCCTTGCTTCGATTTTGCCCTGGAAATTTCCTTTGGACTCGCCTATTTGGACAATGATCTCATTTTCGTTTTTATGCGTTTTGATTTCTGTTATCGCGAAGCTGCCGTTAAGGTGTTCGAGAGAAACACCGTCATCTTCATACAATTCGAATTCGGAGGGTTTTTCCGAAGGGAACACATAAAGGTTTATTTCATCCATTGGTTTTTCTCCGCGATATTGCATAAGCGGGCCAAATGGAATAATCGCTCCTTCGCGCACGAATAATCCTCCGCCTCGATTTGAGGGCCAATCGATTTTCTTGTGTGCGCTGCCTCGGATTATTTCGCCCGACCAGAAGTCTTTCCAGGAACCAGTCGGGAAGTAAGCCTCATTTTTATAAATAACCACAAGCAAATCCCTGCCCAGCAAATATTCATGCAGAATATTCCGACATTCCGTATCGTCCTGAAATTCCAGAGTTAGCGGAAGCAGAAGAGGAACGGCCGATTTTGTCGCCTGATAAGCCCATGAATAGATGTAGGGGAAAAGCCTGCTGCGGAGTTGACTGTAATATCTGTGCATTTCAAGAAGTTCGGTTCCCTGCACCCACGGCATTCTGAAATAGGTCCAACTGCTGATCTGGCTCCATGGCTGGAGGTATCCGAAATGGATGCCCTCTTTTTGCATTACCTCCATATCGTTGGTTGTCCAGCTATGACCGACCAGCGACGTGTTGAGCATTCCGCCAAGGGTGACCAATCTTCCGCCGGTGTCGCCGGTCCATGTGCCGCACCATGCCTGAAAACCGGTCCATCCGGCGACGGTGAAAACTACCGGCCGACGGTTTGTATAATTTTGGAATCCCTCGTGCATCTGCCTGCTATAGAAAAGTGGGTAAATGTTGTGAATTTCTTCGTCTCTTACACCATGACCCCAAAGCCTGTCGGGGTGAAGGAGCACTTGAAACGCACCATCCTGTTTGAAGAAGTCCACCCCCTGATCTACAAACTTTTTGAGATGTTCAAACCATGCCTCGTCTTTTTTGGTTATTTGGTCCAGATATCGCGGCTGAGCTAAATGCTGATCCGGTTCGCCTATTCGTTCCCAGTGTTGTGGATCGGTCACATGCTGATCTAACGTATCTTTGTCGGCGAAGTCTTCCTCTGCCGAGTCGTTGTTCTTGTTTTGTTTTCCAATCCGCCGTTCTTCCTCAAAAAGAAGATCGTATTCGTTACAGAGCCAAAGTTCGAGCTTGAACCCCATTCGCTTCAATGCGCTGATAAATGTGTGAGGACCGTTCGGAGCCCAGTAGGGGATGGGAAAGAGTTTTGAATTCCATTTTTTGTTAACTGACAAATCATAATCGGTCTCCATCCAGCCCGGCTCGAGGCCGAGGATATCGCATGGAATTTGCTCACGACGGAAATTCAGGGCATCGCCGATCACCTCATAGTCGTTTGCCTGCATCCTGCAAAGATACCACAGCCCGAACGACCATGCTGGCGGAAGTTTGGGCTTTCCCGTCAAATCCGTATACAAATCGAGAATTTCCCGGAATGTTTTGCCGATGAATACATAAAAATCAATCGTACCGCCGAAATTTCGCCAACGATATTTATCCTTGTTGGTCTTGCACATGTCGAAGACCGTCCGGTAAGTGGTGTTGTCCAAAATGCCGTAGCCTAGCGTCGACATGAAAAACGGCACGGGAATATAGGAATTGATGTCGGTAACGATACAGTCGGCGACATGGCCGCGATGATAAATCCGCTCGCGAGTCAGGTCGCCGAATCCGACCCAGTCCTCATTCTTGTCGGCGAGAAATTCGGCCTGCGCATATTTTTCATTGAATTCTCTCGCGGTGTGAGAAATGAGCGTTTTGCCGGCAGGATCAAAGAAGGTCACGATCCCATTTTTGACATCAACTTTTACGGAAAAATCCTCGGTTGCCAGCGAGAATCCATCATGGTTATTCGTTTCTTTGACCATACCGGCTTTGCCCAGATTTTCATTGATGAACCCATATTTGTTGAGTCCGGAGTTTTTATACTCCGCTTCTGCAGGTGTGATGGATACCCGAACAATCTTCTTGTGGATGAAATTGAATCTGATAGAAGTCCCATTATGAAATTCGCGTTTGAAAATTCCGTTCATTGTCCAAACCCTTTCCATTATAGAAAAATTTTTTATGCCGATTTCGCCGGCGTCATTGATTTACAGGCATTATTTACCAACAGGCGGCGAGTTCATCACAGAACACTTTTTAGTCGACCATCAATAAGTCCCCAGTCGAAGTCCTTCGTCGACAAAATATCGATACGTCTCATAGTTGCATGTGTCGGGAATCGAATGATCGGATTGAAGAATATACCCAAAGCCATTTTTGACTGCCGGAACTTTTTCTTCCAGCTCGGCCCTGACCGCATCAAGATCGTTTGCCAGCAGCTTTCGAGTGTCCATTCCGCCGCAGAACGCGATCTTGTCGCCATACTGTTTATGCAACTTCAATAAATCCATGCCAGCTTTGACTTCGAGCGCCTGCAAACAATCGATGCCCGCCTCAATCATCCCCGGCAGGAGAGGTTCGACATATCCGCAGGAATGCATAATTACCGGCAGACCCTGAGAATGGCAAAATCCGATGGTTTTTATATGCCCGCGCTGGACGATCTCTTTGTACATGGCTGGCGACATGAACGGGCGAAATTTAAACCCCATGTCTTCGCTGAACCAGACGCCGTCCGGTTTGCCCTCTTCGGCGAAAAGGATTTCCATCAGGTTCACGATCAACTCGGCGTATGTATCGACCATATCGATGACCCAATCGGGATCAAGGGCCATGCCCATCAGCATGTACTCATGCCCGCAGACGGGATGCATGCATTCAAAAACATTAATTCCGCTCCAGGTAAAATATCGCCGGCTTTCCGCAGCCTTGCGTTTGGCCTCACGATACGCATCAAAATTGATTCGATCACGTGAGGGGGTTAACAAGGGCTTGATTTGATCCAGCCAGAGCGTTCGGTCTTTGACCATAAAATCTACGTGTTCAGGTGTGCCGTCGTGCCCTTTGCGCCAGCGCAATAACGCGCCATTACCGTCGCGCACCAGAATGTTTTCCGCGGTTTCTTCAATAATTTCATCCTTAAAGGCAAGGTCGGCTTTCATGTCAAAGCACCAGGACTCAACGATGTCAAAATTAAAATGGTCCGTTAAATCTTCGTTTGTCCCGATATGACCATCCGAACGCCATTTTTTCAGTGTGTCGTTCCAAAAATGTTCAATCACACCGATTCTATCGACAGGCCGGTGCTTTAGAATATTTTCGATCCGTTCACGTCCACTCATGGCATTCATTGTCTGTTTACCTGCTTAAATTACAATTACGTCGGCGCAATTTCGTTTTAAACTATATTAAGAAAGACTCAGGAATCGCGCGTATCACGACTCAAGGCTTGGGTTACCAAATTCCCGGTGTTCATCAGACTTGCATTGGTTTTATTTCGCAAATTCCGGCAGTTCTTTTTCCATCCATCGCACGGCACGTTCCATCGTCTCCTCCGGCGTGTAGCGGGGGCTATACCCGAGCCGCGAACGGATCTTCGAAATGTCCGGACACATATGTTCCAGAAAATGAAAATGATCGCCGAGGTTCGGAGAAATTTCAGTCATATACTTTTCCGGCGAAACCCACTGAATCGGAATCGTGACTTTATAGATTTCTGCATAAGTTTGAATGAACCGCTCGACGGTCAGAGCATAGGCCGACCCGACGTTAAATATTTCACCGGCGCTCTTTTCCCGCTGCATAACCGCGAGATAAAATCCACGCGCAATATCTTCGGCATCGCAGGGGCTGATGAGATTCGTTCCGGGGAAGGGAAGGAAGACAGGCTTGCCCTGGCGGTGAGCCAAATGATTTTCGAGTGACCGATCGCCCATCCCATCGACGGGAATTTTACCCGGTCCGCAGATATTCGGTGGCATGATGGCACTCACAGCTATGCCATCGCGTTTCGACTGAGCGATCGTATCCCGCATCTCCGCAAAACGTTTCAGATATCCAGGGAATGGACACTCAGTTTGCGGAACTTCCGGCGTAGGTACGATCTTCGGGCGGCCGAACATCCAAAGCGATCCGCAAACAACGAGCTGAGCCACTTTGGCTTTTTTACATGCCGAATACACCGCGGGAGTTTGTTCTTGCAGAATGTCAATTATCGCATCAAATCGCTTTTCCTGGATCATTGCGTTCAACGTGCCGTCCTTGATCGAATCGGAATATTTCATGGTGATAAACTGCACGTTGTGCACGGGCTGGTCGAATTGAGCCGGGCTTCGACCTGACGTAAGACAGGTAACCGCATGTCCTTCTTTTTCCAGCATAGGGACAAGAAACCTGCCGATATGACCCGTTCCGCCAATTACTAAAACTTTCATAGCCGTATCTCCATTGATGGCACATTTTAAAACTTTGCCGGGAACCGTAAAATTCCATTTGATGAGTTATGCTGATTCGATGCAAACTTCTCCATGCTCGCACAGCCTAAAGATATTTACAACGACAAGACTTTGATCGCATTTTCACGGGCGATTTTCTGGAATACTGTTTCGGAAATCTTTTCCTCGTTTCGCAATTTAATCATAAGTTCCATAAGCGGTGCCGGAAAATCGCCGCTTGAGGAACAAATGTCGGTACCATACATCAGTCGGTCCTGAAATTCGTTCATAAACTTTACTGCGTATTCCTCGTCTCGTGCCAGTGCTCCCCAACCGCTGCCCGCGGACAGATCGCCGTAAAGATTTTCATACTTACGCATCAGCCGCGGAACCGCTCCTTCTTTTTTCACAGGATATTTCGGATAGCCGAAGCGATCATGGACATTTTCCAGTTCCGCTATCTCCGACCAGAACGCTTGGGAATGTCCGAAAAATTTCAGCTTCGGAAAACGTTTCAAGCATTCTTCAAGCTGAGGCAATCCGGGATTATCGTAAAGTCCATAGTTGTTGCCGATTTCCGGGGAAATATGAAACGTCAGCGGCAATTCATTTTCCTCGGCATGGCGAAACAGATTTTGCACCAGCGGATCAAGAAACGGCAAATTGGCGCAAACTTCACCGATTCCCTTGCAGCCGAGCTTCTTGTAGTATTGCATCCATTCGCCAAGCGGCGCCGTATAAGAGTTGGTCCTCGCCCGCGGGTCGATATTGCAGAAGGGAATAAATCGCGGGTTATTGCGAGCCATCTCGATAATATCTTCCACCGCCTGTACTATATTATTGCATTCCGGATTGACGTTCGGCAGGATCACCGCACGCTCGATTCCGACCGCATCGTACCGTTTAATCAATTCGTCAGGCGTGGATAGCCAGGGGATACCCCAAACCTGTATCCCATGAACGCGAACCGCATGAACGTGAATATCGATAAACATATTTTTACCTTTCTACTTTTGTTTTTTATTATTGATGACTACTCGGCAATGATTTTGACAAGCGCCACCGAATGATGTTTGAGCTTGAGTTTAATCCGGCTGCCTTCCAGACCTTTGAACTCCACACCGAAATCGCCAAGTTCGACTGGATTTCGATCGCGGTTGGTCTCGGCATATAGACTCTTGTATTCCGGATCGGGACCAGTGAGAAGCTCGGTTGCGGAAGTCAATTTTGTCAATCCGAGCTTGGCCGGCTCGAACTCGACCACGACATCCTGATCGAGATGTTCCTTGCTGACGTGCGAAATGACTGCCAGGATTTCCTTCTTGTCATGATGTCGATAGAAACTTACGTAGATGTCTTTGCCCTGGACCACGCGAACATATTCGCCGTTTCGCCAGTAGGGCATGAACTGGGCCTGGTTGACCTTAAAATCATCATAAAACCGAATCACCTTGTCATACCAGCCATAGTGGTTACGCGACTGACTCGGAATAGTATTATGAATCAGAGCCCCCGCCATCGCCGCCTTGGTCATACGAAATTTATAGAGTTCCTGCGGTCCAGGACCGCCTTCCTTATCACCGCCGAACTGAGGAGCTAATGGATCCGTCGGAATATAAATACTCGATGTAATCCCCCACGGCAGCGATGAGTGTTCCGAGGCGAAATCTGCTATCGTATAGTGATCGAGTATGTCCTTTCCAAAATGGAACACGCTGGAACTCGCCTGCCTAAGACCTTCGCCATTCAAAAAGTGCGTGGCGAACGTAAACGTTGGAACCTGGACTGACTCTGAGTTATGCACCACAATCGTATATTCGCCATTATTTGCGTCGGCCAGGATTCCGGCAATCCGTTTGTAAAATTCACGTTTGGCCAGGATCGTATACCCGCCTGTGCATCCGTGATAACGATTGGAACAGCAATCAGCACCGCCAAAGTCGAAATAAATGCCTTTGAGCTTAAGAACTTTTAACAGCTCCCTGAAACGATAAAGATAATAATTAGCCGCCTGTGATTTCGTGCATAGATTGTAATACACATACGGCTTTTCATAATCCTGAGAGGTCACCGGATTTTCCGGAACGATCTCCCATTCCAGAAGATTGTCTTTTACTACCTGATATTCTTCAGGAAGGAACAGGGAAATCTGGTATGGGGCAAAAATCACATTGTTCTCATTGCACGCCTTCAGATCGTTCTGAGCCTGTTTCAGGAAATCGACGTTGGTTGCCCCGTTAAACTTCAGATCGAAGAAACCTTCACCGGCGTTATGATTCTGTTTTATCGCCACCGCTGTTACCGGAGCACGCGGCGCTTTGGGATTCAGATGTACTGCCCAGAAATCACCGAACATCGTAAATGGATAATTTTTCGGCAGCGGTTTTACCGGAGTGGCGATTAAACCAAATTCGATTTTGATGTCCTGACCCTTGGCCAGTTTGTCTGCGAATATGATTTCCAGAGAAGTCCGGTTCTTTCCCTTGACGATTCGAATCGGCGTTGCATCCTCGGTCTTCCATGTATCGTGGGATTCGGCAAACCAGCAGAGCCCCTGTTCATATCCGCCGATCCAGACTACCGGCCAGAACGACAGGGCCACATCTTTGTTGATCGCCTCCGTTCGTCGACCACCCGCTCCGAAACCAGCCGCGGTTGCATGGTAAAATTTCGCCATCGATT
>CAYMXC010000138.1:0-7311 GCA_964394135.1 uncultured Phycisphaerae bacterium | reverse complement strand
GGAAACCTATTGGAACCAAGTGGCCTGACTGCCATTTTTTCTTGGTGCACCCGTTAAAGTCTTTAACCTCTAAATACAAAAAAACTTGCTTTTTTGCTGTGAATACGATATTCTTTATTCAAGCGTTTGAATAAGGCTATTTATGTGATTGAATCAGGAAGGAAAGTAGCCGTGCCCGTCACATTAAAGGATGTAGCGAAAAAGACACAGCTGACTCCATCATCGGTATCGAAGATTTTGAACCCCAAGAAGGGAAAGATTGCGGCATTTTCCCCTGAAACCTGTAAACGGGTATTTGAGGCGGCCCGGATTTTGGGGTATCAGCCGAACAAACTCGCTCAATCGATGGCCAAGGGCAAGACCTACACGCTGGGTCTCCTCTGCGGGGACCTTCATACCCCCTATTTTTCCGAACTGGCGATGGCTGCAATGGTGGCGGCGGAAAAGCGGGACTATCATTTGCTAGTTTCCGTGACTAAGTGGGATAAACAGCGGGAAATCAAGTGTCTTGAAATGTTGATGGAGCGGCAGGTGGAGGGCATCTTGATGCACACGGAGGCTCCTCGGCCGGGGGATAAGTGTTATGATTATGTGACGCGGGAAAAATTTCCCGTTGTGTTTCCGAACGTTTCTTCCGATGTTTTTTCCTCAATATTGAGTGACTGGCAAATGGGGTTTGACGAGGCGGTCGCCTATTTGAAGCAAAAAGGCCATCGAAAGATCGGCATGGTTCGACAGAGCCTCCCAAGTTATGTTGCGGATCCCAAATATCCTGCCTTTCTGAACGCCTGCGAAAAAGAAGGTATCCAATGGAAGCTTTATGACTGTTTGCCGGTGTTAGAAAGTGCCCAAGCGATTGGGCGTCAAATCATCAAGGAACCCGACCGACCGTCAGCCTTGATTGTGTATTCCGACTATGTGGCGGCAGGGATCATCTCCGGTCTGGGTAGCGATATTTCCATTCCCAAAGATATCGCTATCGTTGGTATTGACGGAACACAAATGGGCAAGATATATCGACCGTCATTGACCACGATTGATGTCGGTATTTCAACTCTTGCGGAAAAAAGTATCGACCTTTTGCTACATCTGATCGAACATCCGGCGTCTCAACCGGAAAAGGCGGTTTTACCGGCTCACTTGATCATTCGTGAAAGCGCTTAAGAAATCGCCGATGTGGTGTAGAGCGATTTAAGCGATATGGAATCTATATGATAGATCGGAGCAACAAATGAACTCGTTTTATTCGGATATATCGATCGATTTTGAACAGAAAGGCAATCGATTCTTTTTGAGAGGTTTGCCGATGCCGCTTCCTAATCTCGCGATAACGACGATTGCGATTGAAATCGAAGGCAAGCTCGAACTGATTACCGAACCTACACCATGGAATCCGGAATAGAGAGTTGTAATGGATAAAGACGGTAATATCTTTATGAGGTGACGAAATGAAACGGAAGAATGAAAAAGGCGCATTTACACTCATCGAACTTCTGGTAGTGGTAGCGATTATTGCCGTATTGATCGCGTTATTGTTGCCGACGCTTGGTCAGGCCAGGGCGCAGGCGAAGAGCGTTCAGTGCAAGGCGAACCTCAAACAGCTAATCATGATGCAGATCCAATATGACAGTGATCTGGGAGGTGCGTCTGTATATGTATATAATCCAAACCTCGCTATCAATCTGCCATGGTATGGTTATCTTCGCAAAAATAAATATCTTCAGCCTTACATCACAGGTGAATGGTCGTATGCGTGTAAAGGGGAACCGCTTCTGAACTGTCCGGTAACGACGGATTGCACCCAGACCGGCTATACCATGAACCATCAAGGATATATCCATTGGAATTCGACTATTACTTCGGGATGGAAACGGCTGGCAGAATTTGAGCGTCCCAGTATGGCGATTCTCCTTGGCGATGGAACGGCCTATTTTTACTATTGCTGTAATGGCATGTGGAATTGGGACGTCAATACCCCCAATGGAGAACCATGGTCAACTTTAACCAATGATTATTATAAATTGTCGCCGCGTCACATGCAGGGCGGGAATTTCGCGTATGTGGATGGACACGTCCAATATTTCAATAGAATGGACCGGCCCAGTTATCTCAAGGATTACAACGCATGGATGTGGAACGGCAAAGCGCCTTAATCGTAAATCCGCGATGTTCAGGATTTGTGACTCTTTGTGCTTTCTTCCTATGTGGAATAGCATGCAATATCGACAGGGATATGAAGGGAAAGAATTGTCTATGGGATTTTTCTCTGATCCGACGATGCATGATTTCAACTGGTTAGATACGGCAACGGGGGACAATTATGATCTTTGACTATGATATGCCGGTTGATGATCAGTGGGACGTCATCGTCGTGGGCGGTGGACCGGCGGGTTCGACGGCGGCAGCGGCAGCAGGACGTGAGGGGGCAAAAACTCTGTTGATTGAAGCAGTCGGCTCGCTTGGGGGGATGGGGTCGCACGGGCTGGTGCCGGGGTGGTGGGAGGTTTCCGATGGCGAAAAGATGATTTACCGCGGGCTGGCGGAGCAGGTGTTTCTCCGTGCCCGAAAAGAGATGTCGCACGTGGATTCATCTCAATTGGACTGGGTGCCGATCGATTCGGAACGGCTTAAACGGGTTTACGACGAATTGATGACGGAAAATCAAGTCGAGGTTCTTTTCCACAGCCGAGTGGCAGCCGTGCAGACCGGCGCGGATCGGCTGATTCGGTCTGTCGTGGTGGCCAATAAGTCGGGATTGACCGCGTATTTGGCGAAAGTGTTCGTCGACGCGACGGGCGACGGTGATGTAGCTGCCTGGGCGGGCACGGAATATGTCAAAGACGAAGGGGTGCAGGCCGCCACGTTGTGTTTCGTTCTTTCCTCCGTCAATGAAGAGGCGTTTCTGAAGCATCCGGGACTTTGGGGCGGCCTGCCCTGCAGCCCGATTCACAGAATTGTCGGGGACAAAAGGTATCCGATGATCGACGATCTGCATTTTTGCGTCAGTCATCTGGGTTACGGCACGCTGGGGTTTAATGCCGGTCATATTCCGGCTATCGATGCGACGAATCCGAAGGCGGTTTCCGAAGCGATGGTTCGCGGCAGGGCGATGGCCGATCAATATCGTCGGGCCTTGGCGGAATACTGCCCGGAGATTTTCCAGAATGCGTTTCTCGTGAATACGGGTTCGCTGCTGGGCGTGCGTGAAAGCCGGCGGATCGCGGGCGACTATACTCTGACAGCGGAAGATTGGCTGGCGAGGCGGTCCTTCCATGATGAGATCGGACGAAACAGTTATTTCATCGACATTCATCCGCGGATTGGAAAAGACGGCCGGGAGATGCCTTTACAACTGAAGATTTCCGAAGACGAAGGACGGTACAAGAAAGGTGAATCACACGGTATTCCCTATCGTTGTCTGACGCCGAGGGGAATGCCGAATTTGCTCACGGCGGGACGATGTGTATCCAGCGATGCTATTGCCCATGGCAGTCTTCGTGTCATGCCGAACTGCCTGCTCATGGGTGAAGCGGCGGGTTTGGCGTCTGCCATGGCTGCGAAAATGGACAAAGTTGATGTTCATGCGGTTGATACGGCGGAACTTCGTCGTCGGCTCAGAAGTTACGGGGCATATCTGCCGGAACCGACGAATGACCAATGAACATGCAAAAAGGTTGACGCAGCATAAATGTTCTAACTGAAAGGCTGGTAATGGGACGTACGGATTGGCTTAATGAAGTCCATTTCGGGATTTGTTTTACCTACTGTTTTTGCCACAGGAGAATTTGATGCGACAACGGGAAATGTGGATAGCATGTGTTTTGGTTATTTCAATACCGGCGATGGCGGCAGAGACGTCTTTTCGACCCGATCCTCAGGGTTTTATCCGGGACTGGCTAATCGCCGGGCCTTATCCTAACTATCAGACGAACGGAGGCGGTCAGGCGCTGGATACCGATTTTCTTCATGGCGAAGCGGAGTTAGTTCCGTATCCCGGACTGAAGGGGTCATCCGAATTCGTCGCCGACGCGGGCAAACTGGTGGCCGGCATCGGGTCGACCAACGAATGGGGATTTACCGAAACCAAAACGTTCGATGCGACCTGGCAAGTCAAATCGTTCGCGGATTCCAAGATCGCCTTCGACAAGATGTTTTTACCGATTGACGACTATTTTGCCGTCTATGCGGTCTGCTGGATCGAATCCCCAAGTCAGCGCAAGATCAAGCTGGGCGTCGGCAGTGACGACGACCATAAGATTTACCTCAACGGCAAATTGGTCGGCCGGCATTACGGCTCTCAGGCAACCACGCCCGATCAGTTCATGTATGACGCCGAATTGCAGCCGGGCTTAAATCGGTTATTGTTCAAATTGGTCGATCGGACCAATGACGCCAGCTTTTGCCTGCGGCTTACCGACCCCGCGAGAAAGCCCATGAACGATCTGATCATTTACACCGATTCCCCTGCCCGAAAGTATGGGGCCGAGCTCTATCAGAACGGTTACGCCGGCAACCTGTCGTTTAAGACGCCGCACCTTTTTGCCGGCCCGCAGCGTCTCGACATCACGGTGTTTTCCGATAAAAAAGAGCCTTACACCCTCCTCCTGAACGGTAAGCCGGTAAGGTCCGGAACGACCCCCGTTACCTTAAGCGACGGCAAGAACCTCCTGAAGCTGGAAGTCATCGTCAACGGTCAAACTGCCGCGGTTTTGCAGAAGGAAGTCATGGCGTACTCCCGGGAAACTCTGGCGGCGGAAAATAAAAATCTGAAACGGGAAGTCCGGAAGAACGCGGTCTTGCTTTCTTCCCTAAATAACAAGCGACAGATTCTGGAAAAGCAGTTGACCGGGATTCTGGCGGACCGGAAGAAAATCTATCAGGAAATCGAACAAAAATACGCGGCGCAGCGGGAGGCTGCCTGCAAGGAAGGCAAGAAATCCATCGACGAGCCGATGACACCGGCGACGGTTCGTTCCCGGCTCTGCCTCAACGGGGAATGGGAGGCTTCGACCGACCGGAAAACCTGGTCGGAATTCGTCCTGCCGGCGAGAATGTACAACGAGTATTTTCGGACCTGGTACAATCCGGTAAAGAATGCCGATCCGAAAAATCCCTACGGCAAAGTGCTTCCGTTAAAAGGCTGGGAAGCGTATAAGATTTCTCCGGTGATTCATTCGCAAAAGGCGTGGTTCCGTAGGAATTTCACTACGGAAGGTGGCACAGCGGTGACGTTCGTCTGCGGGGCGGCGAGAGGCAAATTACAGGTTTTTGTCAATGGGATGAAATGCGGCGACTACCCAGGCTGGATGGGGCAGGTTGAAATTCCGTTGAAAAACCTCAAACCGGGAGACAACATCCTGGAATTGTATTTTGAAGTCGACCGGCGTGCTTATAATGCCAACGCGGAATCCGGTCTCGTCGGCGATCTGTATCTTGATTTTACCTCGCCGGTGAAAATGGCGGACGTCTGGGTCAAACCGAGCTGGCGGAAGGCAAGCTTGTCGCTGACTTCCGAGATCGAAAACCGTACCGATAAGGAACAAGGGGCGGAAATCCGGCAATACGTCGCCAAAGACGGCCGAATCAAGCTGAAACTCCCGGACATCAAACGGCGATTGCCGTCGCATCAGACCGTCACCATTAAAAACAGTGAAAAATGGGCCGATCCGCAACTTTGGGGCATCGGCGGGGAATACGGAAACCCCGACCTGTACGACCTGGTCTCGGATGTGTATGTGGATGGGAAGTTAATGGATCGCCATGTTCAGCCCTTCGGGTTCCGTGAATTCTGGATTCACGCGACCGATTTCTACCTGAACGGCAAACGCATCATCCTGCAGGGCGATCTTGGGCATTATAATATCGCCATAGCGAAAATACGGGATGTCATCTGGCCATTGCTGCGACATGATGGAATCAATATCATTCGTTATCATGTTGCCGGAGCCGAGTGCGGCGATACGGCGGCCGCCGCCGACCGAATGGGCATGCTGTCCTATGTCCAGATGTATCCGGTGGTCTTACCCATCGGGCAGAAACCGGATCAGTTTTCCCCGTTCGAGACATGGACGAAAACATCTGAACATCAATATAACCTGGAAAATTATCGGCGCTGGTTCCGACTGTTCCGCAATCATCCCAGTGTGGTAATCTGGTCCACCGACAACGAAATCTTCACCCAGGCCTGGGACACCGCCGCCAAGCTGGAGTTCAATATCCGTAACGACAAGGTCGGCGCACTATATGAGAAATATATGAAGACGCTGGACCCGGATTTGGTTCTGACCCGTGACGGCGACATCGGCACCTGGAGCCATCGCGGCCGCTGGTTTGAAAATCCACCTTGCGACACCGCCAATTACCATTATCCGGAATTCAATTCGGCGGAGCAAATAATCAATTGGCAAAATATTTACGATTATCGTCCGGTAATTTTCGGTGAAACCTTGTACCATTCCTACGGAGCCTGGGACAAAAATATCGGCGCCATTCCGTCGCAGGTCCAGAAAAAAGCACTCACAGTCCGGAGTGTTGCCGGATTATATCGCATGTTGGAGGTTCCCGGACAGATTTACATGGGATTGTCACTGGACGGGTTTACCGTTCATGACGATTCCGGCAAGGGCAATCCCTGGGGCTTAACCGCCGCCATGTATGATCGGTATTTGAAAGACGGTACCATTCCGGAAGGTTTCAACGCGGATCACTATCCCTGGTATCGACTTCCCTGGCCCGCCTGTTCCGGTACGGGCATGAAGGATATCGCCGTCAATGTCGCTTTCGCCAGGGTTTTTGGCAACTGCGCCATCAACTGGTTCGACCCGCGTTATCCGACCCATATCCGCAATGCGGTCAACGAGGCCTATAAGGAAACCTTGCTGCCGCAGCCGCCCTTGCGCGAACCGGATGAAGGTGAATGTATCATCGTCGGTAAACCCTTTGCGGACATCTGGAGCGTAGCCGCCGACGGGATCCGGTACGGTGTTCGGGCGGACAAAAACGGCAAGGCCTGGTTCCAACTGCCGACCGCCGGCCAGTATACGTTCGAGGCGGACGGAATTAAGAAGGTGATCGACGTTCCTTCCCGAAAATCCTATGCCGCCAAGCCGGGCTTCGACCAAATCAAATTCTTTGAACTGAAGTGAGGTTTTTTGTGAAAAGCATTATCGTAATCATATCGTTCCTGATGGCCGGAAGTGTTGCGTTCGGCACGGATTTATTCACTGAAAACCAGGCGCTGAAGGCGGAGCTGGCGAAACAGCAAAAACAACTCCAGCCGTTGCATCAAAAAGTCCAGGAACTGGAAGTCAA
>CAYMXC010000137.1:0-7321 GCA_964394135.1 uncultured Phycisphaerae bacterium | reverse complement strand
CGAGCAGGGCGCTGGCGGAATCTCGGTGTGGGCAGCCGGGGCAGAAGGTCGGCTGGCGGCCGATAACCTTGCTTTCGCCGGATCCGCAGCGACGAATTCTGGTTAACTGATCTTCGAGTTTCTGGGCGTTTCGAACATACATCGGCTGATCGACAAGGCGGAAAAATTTCACTAGTGTTTCCATGAGGATCGAAGGATTCAGGCCCAGGACATTCGGAAAACCCTCGTGATTGGCGGGGAACTTTTTGCCCCAGAGCGAGGCGAAATTGACGCCGGGATTGAGCTGGCGGGCGCGACTGAGGACCTCGGCTACCTGCAGTTCGAGAAAAGCCCGGCGTTCCTCGACGACTACGACGTGATCGAGCTGGGCGGAAAATTCGGCCACCTGCTGCTCGTCCAACGGATAGGTCATACCGATTTTCAGAATGGGGTACTTGTCGGTTAATTTCAATTCGTTCATAGCGGATATCAGATATTGATATGCTACGCCGCAGGCAATGAACCCAACGCGGTTTCGGCCGAGAGGTCCGACGATTTTGTTGATTCGAAGCGATCGGGCCTCAGTGATCAGGCGTGCGACGCGCTGGGGCATCTCGACTTCGCGTCGACCAGTCTTCGGCGGCAGCAGGACTGTATTTTCCAAATCCAACTGGTCTGTCTTGATGGTGGCAGGATTTTTTGTCGAAAGAATCGGCCAGTGATTTTTTCCGACTGTTACAGTCCCGCCGCCATCGGCCAGGATCGTGGTGATGATGTAGCCAATGTAGAAGCCGGAGGCATTGCTCAGGCGAAAGGCCATGGGAACAAAATCTTTGACTTCCTGTGGGGTCGAAGGTTCGAGCACGGGCATGCGCAGGTGCTGGCAGAGGAATCGGCTGTCGGCAGGGACCTGGGTCGATTCAGACCAGGGATCATCGCCGAAAATAATTACTGCTCCTCCGCCTGGATTGCAGCCCGCGAGATTTCCCAAAGCCAGGGCATCAGCGGCGACGTGTCCGCCGACACTCTTGAACGCCGTGATCGCCCGCAGGGGCAGCATCTGGCTGCCATTGACCATGGCAACGCTGATCGCTTCGTTGTTGGCCTGTTTCGCGCACATGCCCCGCTCTTTGAGCAAGGGCGACAGATCTTCAAGAATATCGAAAAATGGCGCGATCGGCGAACCGGGATAACCGGTGAAGAGATTGACTCCACCGGGGGTTTCGAAAGCGCCTTTGATCAACAGCTCGTTGCCGTTAAAGAGCTCCTGACCACTTTCCAGTAAATATTTTTCTTCCAATGATTTCATCGGCTACCTCATCTACGTGGCCTGATTTTTAATTGTTTTTATACAAGGAGCGACTAAGGGTTTACAGCATAATTAGGACCGATGCCCCAGTTCAATTTGGTCTGCAGCGTATGCCACCGACTGTGTTTGCGGTTGTGGACCAGCAAAAAGTGATGGTCGGATGGACCGATCCTGAACCTGGACGCCTTGAGCAGTGGCCTGGTGACCTGTCCATCGATAATCACAGCACTGCCCTCGTTGACGCGCGGGGCTGTGATACAGATTTCAGCCGAATTGGAAAGCACCAGCGGGCGATGCGTCAGCGAGTGGGCATTGAGGGGGGTTAGGACAACGGCGTCGATTGAAGGATCGACTACCGGTCCGCCGGCGGAAATATTATGGCCGGTGGAACCAGTGGCAGTGGCGAGGATCACACCGTCACCCTTGATGGTGGTCAATTCCTGCTGGTCGATGCAGATTTTCAATTCGATCATTCGAAACGGCGGACCGGCCTGAACCACGACGTCGTTGACGGCGAGAGAAGAAAAGCACTCGTTGCCGTTCCAGAGTTCCGTGAGCAGCATGAGCCGTCGGGAGATGTTGAGCCGGTCGTTGGAGATATCCTCGACGATCATATCGATGTCATGGGGTCCGAATTCGGCGAGATAGCCCAGCTTGCCCAGGTTGATGCCGAGGACGGGAATCTGTTTGTCGCCTAGACTTCGTGTAACGCTCAGGAGCGTACCATCGCCGCCGAGGACAACCGCAAAATCGCCGCCGAGATCACGGGTGACCTGCCCATGGTGCAAATCGATCACGTTGACCGTAGCGATTTGTTTCAGTCGCTCATGGACGTCGTTCAAAACGGGTTTGACGCCGGCGCGAGCGAAATCGGCCAAAAGTAAAATGGTTCGTTGTTTGCTGTTCATAAGATTATTTGGCTAATCTTAATTGTTTGACTACCTGCGGATGGGCGTCGGATGCGTTATGAATCCGCAGAATCCCGCCTGTCGATTCTAGTGCCTGGGTTACGGCTGCGGCGATACTTATGGCATCGAGTCCGACTTTTTCAAGCTGCCACGTTCGCGAGCCGTGCGGAACCAACTGATCGCCCGGCAAGGCCAGGTGAACGATTTTTGCTGTATCGATCGGCAGGGCTTTGGTTTGGGCCAATTCGAGAACGCCGGCACCAAATCCACCGATTCGACTGTGATCTTCCACTATTATGATCGGTTTTCCGCTTTCGAGCAACTCGGTAATCAGTTCTTCATCGAGCGGCTTGGCGAAGCGGGCGGAAACGACGGAGGCCTCGATGCCCTGGGCGGCCAGAGCGCGGGCGGCCATCATAGCCACATGAACCAATGCGCCGTAGACCAGAATAACCGCATCGGAACCTTCGCGAACGACTCGAGCCCTGCCAAGCGCGAAGGGCACGGATGGAGCGACCGGCTCGGGAACGTTATCTCTGGGGTAGCGAATTGTGACGGCAGTGCCGGCTGTGAGAGCAAATTTCAATGCCTCGCGCAGTTCCAGCTCGTCGGCCGGCGCACAGCAGACCATATTAGGCAACAGACGCATAAATCCGACATCGCAGAAGCCGTGATGCACTGCGCCGTCGGAACCGACCAGGCCGGCGCGATCGAGACAGAATACGACAGGCAGTTTCTGCAGGACCACTTCCTGCCAGACCTGGTCGAACGCCCGCTGCATGAAGGTTGAGTAGATCGCAACCACTGGCTTGAAGCCGGAACGAGCCAGCCCAGCCGCGATATCGACCGCGGCGCTTTCGCAAATACCGACATCGAAATATCGGTTGGGGAATTTTTTCTTAAACTCCACGAGGCCCGTACCATCAGGCATGGCGGCGGTAATGGCGACGATTTTTGGATCGCTCTGAGCCATCTGTACAAGCGCCTCGCCGAAAACGCCGGTGTAACTCTTTTTGCCGGGCTTGATGACCGCCTCATCGCCGTTGATTTCAAAGCCGCTGGGGCTGTGGAATTTGCAGGGATCGGACGTTGCGAAACTGTAGCCTTTGCCTTTTTCCGTCTGCACGTGCAGGAGGATTGGATACGGCGCATCGCGCACAACGCTAAGAGCGCGGATCAGCATATTGAGATTGTGGCCGTCGATGGGGCCCAGATAGGTCATACCCATCTGTTCGAATATCTGGGCGGGACTCAGCGCGGTCTTGAGACCCTGCTTGAGATGGTGGAGACTGTCCATCATCGATTTGCCGAACGGAATCAGATCGAACATATGCTCGGCGCGGCGCTTGAAGTCCTCATAAGTATGGGTAAATCTGAGGCGATTGAGATATTTGGCAAATCCGCCCTGGGTCACATCGATGGCCATTTCATTGTCATTGAGCACGACCAGGAACTGACGTTTGAGGGTGCCGGCGTTATTGAGGCCTTCAAAGGACAGACCATTGACGATACTGGCGTCGCCGACGAGTGCGACAACGCGATTATGTTTGCCTGCCAATTGATCGCCATGCGCAAGGCCAACGGCGGTGGCAATGGCGGTGCCGGAATGGCCTACGGAAAAGAGGTCATACGGACTTTCGTTAATGTCGGGAAAACCGCTTAGTCCGCCTGCCTGGCGAATAGTGCTGAACCGGTCGCGTCGGCCGGTAATAAGTTTGTGAATGTAGCACTGATGACCGACATCGAAAAGCAGCTTGTCTTCGGGGAAATTGAAGCAGTAATGCAGAGCAAGGGTCAGTTCGACCGTCCCCAGGTTGCTGGCCAGATGGCCTCCGTTACGGGAAACCGTCTGGACGATCACGGTACGAATTTCCTGCGCCAGCTGACTAAGCTGATCGATGCTCATTTTTCGAATGTCGGCCGGACTATTTACTGTATCCAATAATCCCATATTCGTTTTTACCTGTCACCAATAACTTAAAGAACTCAACAGTATCTAATTATACTGAGGGCGCATCGTGTCAGTTTAACAAGATTTTCACCTAAAAGCCAGAAATATGGGGAAGTGGACGTCGAGAGAAACAGAAATCGAGGCTTGGCTTCAGCATGGATTAATATGTATTAATATTATTATAAACCATACTCTATTACGCATCTGCCGCTTTGAGTTCAGCGGTACACTGCGGGCAGCGAGTGGCCTTGATGGAAATCGTGGAAATGCAATAGGGACACTGGCGTGTGGTCGGGGCAGTGGGTGTTTTGAATTGGTTGACGAAACGGATGACCAGAAAAATCGCCAATGCAACAATAACGAGGTCGATCACGGCGTTGATGAACAGGCCATAGTTGATGGTAGGAGCACCGACAGCTTTTGCGGCGGACAGGGTTGGATATGCCTTGCCGGAAAGATTGATGAAAAGGCTGCTGAAATCGACCTTGCCCAGGAGAAGACCGATCGGCGGCATGATGATATCATTAACCAGAGAACTGACGACCTTTCCGAAGGCTGCTCCGATGATAACGGCAACCGCCAAATCCAGGACGTTGCCTCGCATTATAAATTCTTTGAATTCCTTTAACATGTTCCTCCCCCCAAAAACGAATTACGGCTTTTACCACTGTGATTTCAGTTTAGCATCATTTGATAAAAATACAATGGCGCGACTATGCCGCTAGAAAAGGTGTACTTGTTTTTATGTATTATGATTTTCGATTGAGGATCATTTGGGCCAGTGCCTCCAGCGGCTTGGCGGCGAGGCCGAAAGGAGTTAACTCGTCGCAAGCCTGGCGGATCAGTTCGTTTGCACGATTCCAGGCGGCGGTGGGACCACCGGCAAAAATGACATAGTTTGGCTTATGAGCGGCGGCATCCTTACCGACTCCTTTGCCCATTTCGGATTGCGAGGCGGTCTGATCGAGATAATCGTCGATGACCTGAAAGGCCAGGCCGATTTTCAGGCCGTATTCGCTGAGTGTATTGTAAGTCGGGTCGTCGGCACCGGCACTGATTGCACCCAGTCGACAGGCGCAGCGGATGAGTGCCGCCGTTTTTAAAAGATGGATTTTTTCCACCTGCTCGATTCCCCAATTGTTCTGTCCGAAAATCATGTCCATGGCCTGTCCGCCGGTCATGCCGCCGGGGCCGGTCGACTGGGCAAGCTCGGCCATGAGTTTCGCTTTTTGATCGGCAGAGCCGGTGAAATATTTTCCGATCAGCTCGAATGCGAAGGCAAGCAGGCCGTCGCCGGCGAGGATAGCCATGGCATCGCCGAAGACTTTATGGTTCGTCGGCCGGCCGCGACGAAAGTCGTCGTTGTCCATTGCGGGCAGATCGTCGTGGATAAGCGAAAATGTATGCACCATTTCGATGGCGACGGCGGGGATCATGGCTTGATCCAGTGAACCGCCGCAAAGCTGGGCCGAAAGAAGCACCAGCGCCGGGCGAATTCGTTTTCCGCCCGCCTCCAGGCTGTATCGCATGGCTTCGACCAGTTTTTCCGGTCCGATCATGTAACGGTCACAATAATCGACGATAGCCCGGTCCACTCGATTGGCCAACTGCGAAATCAACGATTCGATATCCATTTTTTCAATTCCCGTGTCATAAACATCAACAACATCTTAATGCTGCGCGAGTGTACCATTTTTGACAACTTAAAGCCAGACGGGAATCGAAAGATGAAGTGTGAGCCTGCGAGGGAATGACAGGAGAAGAGATACGGGTTGATAACCCGCCCTATCGCTTCGCGGGGTGGATTCAGTTTGCAATGGCGGATTTTCGACGGTTGAACCGATTACCATTGGAACGTCCGCTGCCGTTTCGGATCGGACCGGCGATAAGCTTGATGTGACCAGGGCCGATGATTTTTTCCACCTCGGCGATAAAGTCCGGCGAGGGTGAGATTCGAATGTGATCGCCGGCGCAGATGGTAACGATGTGGCCTTCACTGGTGCGGATGGCGAACTGTAATCGGGACTGGCCGGGGAATTTTTTGCACAAGCCGCGAAGCTGATCAGCGACGCCGGGGCTCAGGCCGATGGAATTGAGATGGATCAGGCAATCGCTGGTCAGGAATTGGGGCCCGAGGGCCAGTGGATATACTTCTGAAGCTCGAACCGATGGCTCTTCCCGGCGACGATCGACCTGGCCACGAACGAAGACGAGAGTGTCCGGCTGTACGACATCTTTGAGGTTATCGTAGTCGTCGGGGAAGAGGACGAATTCCACTTTTCCCTTGAGATCTTCGAGTGTGCAGACTGCCATTTTGCGCGGTTCGCCGCCATTTCGGCCCTTGCACAAAACGGTGCGGATTTTTTCGATCAATCCGCCGATGACGATTTCGTGGCCGTCGTCTAAATCGCGGAGCTTGCGAGTATCGGCGTTGGCATAGGTGGTCAGGAGCCTGGCGTGCTGCGAAAGCGGGTGGGAGGTGACGTAGAAACCGAGAGTTTCTTTTTCGTAGGCGAGTAAATCCTGTTCGGGCCATTCGATGGCGGGGAGCTTGCGCTCGGGTTCGGTGCTCTGTGAATCGAAATTATCGAAAAAGCTCATCTGGCCGGCCAGTGCGTCTTTCTGCAAGCCGCTGCCGAACTGGAGAGCGTCGTCCAGTGCGTCGCACATTGCTTTGCGTTTATCGCCGGTGGAGTCGAATGCGCCGCACTTGATCAACGATTCCAGCACGCCACGATTCAGGGCCCGCAGATCCACGCGATTGCAGAAATCATAAATACTTTTGAAGGGGCCGCCTTTTTCACGAGCAGCAATGATGGCCTCGACAGCCTTGGTTCCGACTCCCTTGACGGCGGCCATGCCGAACCGGATAAGGTCTTTGCCGTTTTCATGGACAACGGTGAAATCGGAGCCGGAGGAATTGATGTCCGGCGGCAGGACGTCGATGCCCATCTGCCGGGCTTCGTCGATGTATTCGACGACCTTGTCGGTGTCGCCCATTTCGAACGTCAGCAAGGCGGACATGAATTGAAGCGGATAATATGCCTTGAGGTAGGCTGTCGAATAGGCGACCATTGCATAGCGGGTGGAGTGCGACTTGTTGAAGCCGTAGCCGGCAAACCGCTTGATGAGCTCGAAAAGTTCTTCGGCATTGTCCTTCGAAACGCCGTTTTC
>CAYMXC010000136.1:4110-7338 GCA_964394135.1 uncultured Phycisphaerae bacterium | reverse complement strand
ACCGAAATAGGAACCGGTATATAAAAAAAAACGGGCAACCCTATAAAGGTCGCCCGTCCGGCCATTTTCAATTCGTGTCATTCCCGCGCAAGCGAAAATCAATCTTCTCCTCGCACTGCGAACTGCGAACTTATCTTAGCCCATCCGCGCCCGACGATATTCAATCGCAAACTCTTTTCCGTCGTAGCTCGGACTTTTCAATCCCAGATCACTTAAAAACACCTCGCCGCCCCCGTTGAGCCACGACGACTTCGCCGCCAACGCCGCAAGTTCAGGTTCCACAAGATCGTTCATCGCAATCGGCGGATTCTCCACCTTGCCCGTCAAATACGGCAGTTCCGCTTCCAATAGCGATCGGTATATCCTGCTGTTGTCCGTGGTAATCGACACTACCTTCTTGGTCGTTACCGCGGTCGCGTAAAATGGCAGCCACGCATCCACCGTACCCACACAGATAATCCCAGCCGTTCCATTTTTCCAGTTGATCCGAATATGCTTTTGTCGTGTAGACCCCATATACTGTACCGATTTTACGCCAACGCCCATCAAGCCGCAGATCAACGCATATGCGTGAATCCCGTAATTGAAATCGTCCACGCCGCACCCGGCGAACGCCGTATGTACTTCGCCTCGCTCCGCAACGGGCTCCTTCAAAAATTCCTGAACCTCATACGCAAATCGCAGACTCGATCCGCCGGTCACGCGCTTTTTCTGCTTGGCCCAGTCGAGAAGCTGGTTGATGTCCTGCATATTGCCGGCCATCGGCTTGTCGATCAAAACGCTCTTGCCAGCCTCGACAAACGGCCTGGCCTGCTCCACGTGTTTGTCCCAGTTAGTCGTGTGAACGATCACGCCGTCCACCAGGTCCAGAAGGTCTTCCATCTTGTCCACCGCTTTCGCAATGGACATCTTCTTGCAGAATTCTTTGGCAAATCCCGCAGGACGAGTCTCCCCGGAATCCCACGCCGCCACAACTTCAACATCCACAATCTTTTCTTCGGTCAGTTTACGTATGACCGGAACCCATGCTTCCGGATGTGATGTGCACAATCCAACCAAGCCCAGTTTAAATGACATTTTTTCTTCTCCAAATTATCGATTACTTGTTAATTGCATTCTGAAAAATCAAATCACAAAGTTCCATCGACTTTACAGCGTCAGACAGGTTGTTGTGCAGCTGTTTTCCGCTCTTGATCGCATCAATAAACGCCCGGCTCTCCGCGTAGAACCCCTGCGTCACATTGCCCTGATCCGTTCCAGCAACCTTAACCAAATCAGTACTCAACACCGGATCGTTGCCGTTATCCTTGTACACTTTTCCCTCAGCGTCGATATCCGCATACGCCGACGCACCGCAGGAATGAAATTCAAACTTGAAGAACCGCCGGCCCGTTCGCCAGTTGGCCAGCAGAATACCGATCGCGTCATTTTCAAAATGAACCAGCGCGTTGAAGCTCACCGCATACCAGCCGCCCAGATTGCGAATCTCCGACGCAACCGATTTTACCTCCGACAAGCCGCAGTAATACCGAAGCGCGTCCACCGCGTGAATCGCATCACAATGAAGAATGTCAATCGCACCGCGATAATAAGGATACACTTCCGACGGCGAAGAATTCTTGTAAAAACACGATACCACCTGCTGGATCGGACCTTGCTTCTTCACTTCTTCCCAGCACGCGTTGACCATCGGATGATACCGACGCTGAAATCCCACCGCCGTAATCACTTTCCTGTCAACCGCACGTTTCGCCAAACACTGCGTCTGAAAAGTGGTCACAGCCGGCGGCTTTTCAATAAACATATGATGCCCGCGGTCCAATATGTCCATCGCTACGTCGAAAAGAACATACGGCGGCATCAGAGCATACACACCGTCAGGCTTGGTCTTATCCAGCATCTCACGATAATTGGTAAACCTCTGGCTGATGTTGAACTTCTTGGCCGTCGACTCAAGCTTTGACGTATCCATGTCGCACAGGCCGACAATTTCCACATCGCTGAAACTCGTCACCGATGGATAATGAAATGCATTGGCCATACTCCCGGCACCAATTAACGCAATCTTCACCTTACTCATACTTGTGATCCTTGTTTCTAAAGTTTTTAAGCTACTGTATATTCTAATATATATCCAGATGCGAACCATCGCTCCGTATCTATACATTTACTTGGAATCCCTATAAATGTCAATATAATATCCATACAGATGTATTTTTTACGATGACTGAAATAAAACTTGAAATTTCTGCTCGATCTGGATATATATAGAGTATCACAATGACAAGCGGCTCGAAATATCAACAGATTGTTCGTTCCCTCGCGGAAAAAATTCGACGGGGAGTATATCCTCCGGGCGGCAAACTTCCGGGTTATGTCACCTTGGCAAGGGAGTATAATGTCTCCTCAATTACCTCAAATCGGGCACTCTCTGAGTTGGAACGCATGGGACTCGTCGAACGAAGGGAAAGGTTTGGAACCTTCGTCACAGATCGGCCAAGGTTGATCTCTGAAATCTTTGTTGTGGTCGATCAGCCCCTCGTCGAGGAAAACATCCAGTACTTCGACTACTGGCGAGGAGTCGCAAACCGTGCCGAACAGATCGGTATCCCGGTTCAGACTATTCTCTCGTCTGATCCGGGCTTCACCATACGAACATCCCTGGACCGCAACGTCGGACAGGGATTCATCTTCCTCGGTTTTGTGAGGGAATACCCCGCCATCACCGCGGAAAAAAATGGCATTCCCTGCCTCTACCTCGGTGTCAAATTAGCATCTCGATACTTCTGCGTAGTTGAAAATCGCTTCCAGGCCACCTGCGACCTCGTACGAACCATGATCGAAGACGGTCATCGAAAAATCGGCTTCATCGGCAATCTCAGTGCCAGTAATCACAGGCTGGCGCGTGACGGCTATCTTGCGGGTATCGAACCCCTCGGCCTGGGTTATCGATATATCAGGGATGGAAACGAAGCAAATGTCGCTGATATCGCGGCAGACCTGCTCGCAGATGATCTCGCACTCGACGCTATCATCATCATGGGCGGACATCTCCCCATCGCTGCTTTGCCCGTCATTCTCAATAGTCCCAGAAAACCCGCGATGGGTGTCCTCACAGAAGGTTCTTCCATCCTCCAGCTCAACAACGTCGCATACATAGCTTCCTACAGCCAGCTCGATGCCGGTAAAATGGCCTTCGACCTCCTGCTCGAAATCTCCGCAGGCCGC
>CAYMXC010000136.1:0-4100 GCA_964394135.1 uncultured Phycisphaerae bacterium | reverse complement strand
TCCCCTTCCGAATCTACAGACCAGGTGAAAAAATCCAATCATCCCTTTGATCGTTTGATTCTTCACTTTGACTGAGTTAGAATACCACACGTTGATTCCATGTGCTTACAGGACTTTTGACTATGACCCAAACATCGAAATTGATTCGTCTGGCCGTCTTGATCAGCGGCGGCGGACGAACGCTGAATAACCTGATCTGCCTCGCCAGAGAGGGAAAAATCCCCGCACAAATCGTTCTGGTCATCGCCTCCAGACCAGACGCCGCTGGCCTGCACTACGCCACCCGCGCCGGAATCCCAACACGCGTCATTACACGAAAAGACAAATCCGTCGATGACTTCAGCCGCGAAATTACCGCGGCTCTCGACGAGTTTCAGCCCGATCTTATCTGTCTGGCAGGGTTCATGTGCTTCTATCATGTGCCCCAACACTACTTCGGTCACGTGATCAATATCCATCCAGCCCTGCTGCCAGCCTTCGGCGGCAAGGGTATGTTCGGCCACCATGTCCATGAAGCTGTACTTAACGCAGGATGTAAAATCTCAGGCTGCACCGTGCACTTCGCCGACAACGTCTACGATCATGGTCCGATAATACTGCAACGAACCGTTCAGGTCTCAGAAGACGATACCCCCGACACCCTAGGCGCCAAAGTCTTCGAACAGGAAAAAATCGCCTACCCCGACGCCATAAGTCTCTTCGCCCAGGGCAGATTGAAAATCGAAGGCAGGAGAGTCAGGATTCTTCCGGAAAATTAAAAAGCACATAATCCTATCTCCCTATATTACAATAACTTACATTTTTGCGCGCACTAAAAGTGAACTAATTCCGAACAAAAATCAACCCCGCGATGGCGATTGAAAAATGGAACCTTACAATTATCTTGCCGCGTCACGCAGGTCCCAGGCTGGCGCCCACGTACCGGCAGGGCCTGCTGTCTGCTGGAGATCGGCCCATGTGGATTCCAGGAATTTGCGGGCATAGATTTCCGCATTGCCGAGGTGATCGATCGTGGTCGGCCAGACCCGCATCATTCCTTTAATGCAGTTTCCGCCAACCTCCGCCTCACCTGTAAAAAGTACCTTCAAGATTTGAGGCTTGTTTACTTTTTCCAGTTTACAGTGGACGGCCTGGTCGGGTTTACACCACGGTTTGACCGCCAGAAGCAGGTCCGCCCCGGCGTTGTCGCTACCCATGCGGCGAAACAGAATGTATTCGATCCGGGAGTCGCCCGTACCGGCAGGGTTTCGCAATTTACCGATGACGGCGTCGAAACCGCTATCACCACGAACAGCAAAGCCCAGGCCGAGGCGGCTGGTTGAACTGTTGACAGCCACTTCCACTAGAATCAGACCGTCGGGGAATATATGCCAGATATAAATCTGGTCCGGCGATCTTCCAGCCGCCGGTTCGCCAAAGAAATTTTCGACCGTCAGCTTCACTTCGCCGGTGTCCTTCACCGCCAGTCTGGTATTCGCAGTCACCAGAACATCTCCAGGGGGCATAAGTTCATAGCGGTTGTTTTCCATGCCCTGGAAGACTTCCAAGCCGCCAGTGAAATCCGGCAGAAGGTTTTTACTGCGGCACGAATCTGTCGCCAGGTCAAACCAGCGGATCAGTCGGCCATCGGAAAAGACCAGTTCGAACCGGCCGTTGGAGCCGACCCGAATGCGTTTGCCCTCCTGCAGGGCAAAAATGGTTCCCTCGGCTCCTGTATTGGAGCCGGCAAGGGTCTTATGATGATCGACAAGAATAAGGTCATCAAGATACACAGTGGTTTTGGCGGCCTGATAGAAATAAAACTTCACCTGTGCCAATCGATTGAGATCGATTTTTTCAGCTGCGGTATACAGATCGATCTGAAGCCTGTTCCAGCCTTTTTTGAAGAGGTAATGATGCAGGTACGATCGTCCGGCGGCGTCGAAGAATTCGATCGCGCCGCTAAGGCTGGTGTCGTTTGAGAAGACACCAGCGAGCAGAAGGTTGTACTCCTTCCATCTGGTAATCGGCGGTGTATAGGTCAGAGTATAATCGTCGGTGGATTCCAGCATCATGCCGAGTGAGCCGGAGCCTGTGGCAACGGGTGTGCCGGCGTGAAATATTTTCGAAGCGTCATGATCATTGTGAGAGAGTGTGAAGTCGTCGATCTGACCCGGCGTTTCGAAATCCGTCAGGACCAGATAAGGATTTACCTCGAGAATGGGATAGGCTTCTAGATGCTGCAAGGCCAGTTTCGGCGCAACGGATAAACCGTTCGTCCTGTAAGTCAGGTAGCTGCAGCCGACGAGAGTTAAAAGAATCGAGCTCATGATCAAAATTCGGTGCTTCATCGTTCGTGTCTCCGAGTTTGCAGTTCATAGTTCTCGTTGCACTGATCAACGCAATTCGACTCGCGGATCGACCAGTGCGTAGCAGATATCGGTAACGATCAGACCCGCCACGTACAGCAGCGAGCCGATAAAAGTCATGGCGGAGATTACCGGATAATCTCGGCTGTTGATGGACTCGATCGTCAGATAGCCCAGGCCCGGGATGCCGAAAAACCGTTCCAGCAGCAGCGAGCCGAGGAAGAGAAACGGAATCGCCAGAACTGTCTGAGTAATGACCGGAATCATGGCGTTTTTGAGGACGTGCTTGAAGAGGACTCTAGTCTGCGAGGCCCCTTTTGCCCGGGCGGTGCGGACGTAATCGGCGTGAATCTCGTCGAGAATAACCGTTCGATAGAACCGCACACTTCCACCAAGACCGCTGGCCACACCGATTATGATGGGCAGAGCAACATAATAGATTTTCTGCCAGCCGGATTCATAACCGAAAACGGGGAATATCCCCCACTTGTAGGCCAGATAATACTGTCCGACGAGAATGTAAGAAAGGTAAGGCATACTCATGCCGAGTACGCAGAGGAATACCAGCGCCTTATCCATGAAAGTCCCGCGGATATAGGCGACGATGAGCGAGATGGACAGAGAAGTCGCAAGTCCGATCAGGAAGATGGGGACTGTGATGCTGAGGCTTGGAATTGCGCCTTCCAGGATGATTTGGCTGATGTATCTGCGATCGTTGATCGATTTTCCGAAATGAAGCGTCATCGAGGACCAGAGATGATCGAAGAGCTGGGTGTCGAAGAATTCTCGAATGGAGTGTCCCTTGAAATTGAAAAAGAGAGGTTTATCCCATCCGTACTCGTGTCGAATGGCTTCAATGGCCTCTTTGGAAGCGGACTTTCCTGCGATTTCATAGGACTTGTCGCCGCCGACGACCTTGAATAGAACGAAGGTAATCAGCATGACACCGAAGATAATCGGGACGGCGTTGATCAACCTGCGAATGATATAGGTAGTCATCGTCCGATCAGTTCCTTCCGTTTTTTCAGATCGATATTGGTATATTTGGTGATGCCGTAGGCGAAGGCATTAGGCTTGAGATTTTTGATATAGGTATAATATGGAACAAAGCCAATGCCGTGCACGGAAAAAATAGCGGGACAATCGTCGCAGACCATTCGCTCCATTTCTCGATAGAGTTTCAGCCTCAGAAGCGTGTCGCCCATGATTTCAACTTTCTGATAGAGTGCGTCGAATTTTGGGTTATGATAATTGAAGTTATTTGGGCCCGGGGATTCATATGGACCATAAAACAGCTGGAGGAAGGTCTGGCCGTCGGGATAGTCCGCTACCCACCGCATGGCAAATATCTGGATGGACTTGGTGTTGACCGGTTCCTGGAAAGTTGGCCAGTCCATATAGTCGATTTTGACTTTAAGGCCGATTTTCTCCATTGATCGCCGGAAATATTCACCCGTCTGCCGCATGGTCGTGTCGCTGCCTGGAAGCGAGAGTGTTACGGTAATTTTTCCACCTGCGATTTTTTCAGCCAGTTTCATTTGTTCGCGTGCACGAGCCAGGTCGAACTGCGCCCATGGATTTATGAAATTTTTGTCATATTCCTTGAACATTGGGGGGAAGATGCCTTTGGCGGCGATTCCCCTGCCATTGGTAAAGACATCGATGTACTCGGATCGATTCCATGCACAGCTCATGGCACGTCGGAGGGGAAGATTTTTTCCAACGACTGGGTCTTCCATATTGAAGCCGAAC
>CAYMXC010000135.1:0-7350 GCA_964394135.1 uncultured Phycisphaerae bacterium | reverse complement strand
CCGCTCAATTATCTCATCGGGTACGAATCGCTTTCGATGATGATTTACGATAACCCTGATCTTATCCGGGATGTCTTCGAACGTGTACGCGAATTGATTGTCGATGTGTATCGCCGGCTGGTGGATATCCCGCAGGTTGTCGGTTTTTTTCAGGGTGACGATATGGGGTTCCGCAGCGGAACACTCCTGTCACCGAAGTTTCTCAAGATGCACTCGCTCGTCGGCCATAAGCAATTGACCGACCTGGCCCACTCGAAGGGGAAAGTTTATTTCCTCCATTCCTGCGGTAACCTCGATGCGATCATGGATTACCTCATCGATGAAGTCGAGATCGACGTCAAGCAGTCGTTTGAAGATACGATCATACCCGTGGAGGAATTCTACACACTTTATGGCAAGCGGATCGGCGTGATGGGGGGACTTGATGTGGACATTCTTGCACGGGCGGACGGGCAGACCCTTCGTAAACGAGCACGAAAGATACTGGACAGGTGCGTTCCCAATGGCCGATATGCCTTCGGCTCCGGCAACACGATCACAAATTACTGCAAACTGGAAAACGTACTGGCCATGTTCGATGAAGCCTTTACCTGGGGTCGATAGACGTTGAGTCCAGACGCCGGTTTCATCACTTGCTTTGAGGCGGATGATAAGGGCAATCCGGTTCCTCCGCCAGAAAATCGCCGGAATGGGCGAACGCACGTGCCCGGCAACCCTGACACAATGTTCGATACCCGCACCTTCCACATTTTCCTTTTAGTAGCCTTGGATCGCGAAGGGCTTGAAAGACTTCAGATTCCTGCCAGATTTCATGAAAATTTTGCTCTCGTACGTTTCCCACGCGGATCGGCAGATAGCCGCATGGCTGAACCTCGCCTGTCCGCGAGATAAAACACACCGACGAGCCAGCTAGACATCCCCCAGTGACCGCCTGAATCCCATGGCCTGCTGATGGCAGTGGGATATTTTTTTGTTTGGATATTTCGTGCCTGATTCTGAAATATTGCGGCGCACAGGTCGCTTTGATCTCCAATCGACCTTGAAGTTCCTGAGATTTTTCAAACAGCCACGCCAAAATACTCTCCGATCGCTCAGCCGTTAATCGCCGGCTTTTCTCGATTGTTGCCCCGCATCCGACCGGAACGAGCATGAAAAGGTGAAACGCCTCGGCACCGCGATCGAGAATCAACTTCAGCAGTTCTTCGATTTCATGTTCGTTATAACGTGTGACGGTCATATTGATCTGCAGTGAAACGCCGGCACGCTTGAGTGCGTCGAAACCAGCCAACGCAGCGCAAAAACTTCCAGCGACTCCACGAAACGTGTCGTGGGTCGCAGCTGTTGCGCCGTCCAGACTGATGCTGACCCGTTGAATGCCGATTTTCCCGATTCGGTCTGCTGTTTTTTCATCAATACCAGTCCCGTTGGTTGCCAAGGCAACGCGGGTGAATGTTTTAGTGCAGCATTCGGCAATTTCGAAAAAATCCGACCGGGCCAGCGGTTCACCCCCCGTCAAAACGATAATCGGGTCTGAGTTTCGGCGAATGTCTTCAGCAACGCGAATAATTTCCTTTAAACCCAGCTCGTGCCGGTCGAAATCCTCTCCGGCCATAGCTCTGCAATGCCGGCATTTTAAATTGCACCGAGCCGTAAGTTCCCAGAAAACCAGTCGTAGTGCTGCGTTCATACGCATAATCCAATCTCACTGTCTGTCAGGTAGCAGGCGGGATCGCACGCCCACAAATCGCCCGTGACCGCCTCCGATCGAACTCGAAAATTTCCATTGCATATGCTCAGCCACTTGCAGCGTGAACATCGTCCTTTCAAATACGATTTTCGATCCTTGAGCTTGGCCATCAGAGGATCGCTCACGTCCATCCAAATCCGGCTGAATGATTTTTCTCGAACATTTCCAAACGAATAATGTCGCCAGAACTGATCCGCGTATACACTTCCGTCCCAGCTCACACAACCGATTGCAACGCCTGAATTGTTCCCGCCGTTCATCTCCAACAATCGTAAAACTTCAGCCGCCCGCTGTGGGTTTTCCTGCAGCAGACGAAAATAAAGGTACGGACCATCGCAATGGTTATCAACAGTGAGAACTTCAATCTGCCTGCCTCGTTGATGCAGTTCCCGTGTCTTGTTCAGGATCAGGTCTATTGTCCTACGCGTTTCAGCGTGTGAAAGATCCTCTTCGATCAGTTTGCTGCCTCGACCGGCGTAAACCAGATGATAAAAACATACCCTCGGAATATCCTCACGCTCAAGCAGGCCGAAAATTCCTTCGATATCCTGGACGTTTCGCCGATTCAGGGTGAATCGCAGTCCGACCTTGATTCCTGCCGACCGGCAGTTGCGGATGCCCGATATCGCCTTTGCGAACGCGCCGCCCATTCCCCGAAATCGGTCGTTTGTTGCTTCCAAACCGTCCAGGCTGACCCCAACGTAGGACAAATCGACATTTTTCAATTTTGCCGCAAAATCAGATGTGATCAGCGTTCCATTCGTCGATAAAACCGCGCGCAGGCCTTTTGCACGTGCGTATGAAATCAAATCTAGAATTCGAGGATGCATCAGCGGTTCGCCACCGGAAAACAAAATCACAGGAACACCGAAATCCGCCAGATCGTCGATCAATTGCAATCCTTCGGAATGTGTCATCTCGTCCGTATAGTGTACGTCGTCGGAATGAGAGTAACAGTGTACGCACTTCAGATTGCAGCGTCGCGTAACATTCCATCCCACCACGGGTTTTTTGTCCCGGGAAAATTGAAGCAGGTGCGATGGCAGATCGTGCGAATTTCGACCGTAACGCAATGGGTCCGACGACTCCACCGTATTGCAATACAGTTTTGAGATGCCAATCACGGTTTATCGCCTCCGACAGCCTGAAAGACTGCATCCACCAGTCCGTCAAGCGTCTGCTCCTTGGCTTCGGCATGAATCTTCATCCCCTCTTCGCCTGCAGCCTTGGACGTCTCCGGCCCGATGCTTGCATAAAAAATATGCTCAGGCAATCGACCGATCTCGCGACGAACAATAGAGGCAAAATTGTGAACAGCTGACGAACTGGCGAACGTCACAATGTCAACTTCACCCACTTCGAGGGCTTCCCGGGCCGCCGCCGGAAGATCGCCAGGAAGTGTTCGGTAGGCCTCGACATCCGTAACCTGTGCGCCTGCAGATTGCAGATTTTCAATCAGCTCCTTTCCCGCAATGTTCGACCGCGGCAGGAGAAATCGTTTATTACAAATTTCGTTTCTCTTGGCAAGTGCATCAAAAACCGCAGCAGAAGCGAAGCGCTCGGGAACAAGGTCCGCAAAAAGACCGTATCGGCCCAGGCGCGCGCTGGTACCGGGACCGATGCAGCAGATTCGGCATCCGCCCAGGCTGCGACTGTCTTTGCCCTGGGAATGTAATTGTGTGAAAAAAAATTCCACTGCGTTTGCGCTGGTAAAAATCACCCAATCGTATTCGCCAAGGGCATTCAAACAACACCCCAGCTTTTCATGGTCTTCCGGCGGCGCGAATCGAATGGTTGGAAACAACAGCACACGGGCGCCCAGCGATGAAAACTTCTCCGCCAGTTCGCTCGATTGTTCCCGCGATCGTGTGAGAAGGATCGTTTTGCCGAAAAGGGGACGACGCTCGAACCAATTTAGATGTTCCCGAAATTTCACCACTTCACCAACAATGATGATACATGGTGGTGTCAGATCGGCATCGCGAACTTTTTCTTCGATGGTATCAAGCGTTCCTTCTACAACTTTCTGAATGGGAAGAGTTGCCCATTGGACAACGGCGACTGGTGTTTCCTGCGAACGGCCGCACTGAATCAGCTGTTGAACAATATGCGACAGGTTCCGAACGCCCATGTAGAAAATCAGCGTCCCACCTCCCGTAGCCAGTGCCGGCCAGTTGATGTGACTCTGATCCCGCTTTGGATCTTCATGGCCCGTTACCAGCGTTAGAACCGAATTTGTCGCACGATGAGTCGCGGGAATGCCCGAATATGTTGCCGCTGCGATCCCGGACGTTATCCCGGGAACGACCTCGAACGCGATGCCCGCTTTTTGCAGTTCCATTGCTTCTTCCCCACCCCGGCCGAAAATATACGGATCGCCTCCCTTGAGCCGAACTACCGTCTTGCCTTCTTGTGCCTTGGTTATAATCAGCGAGTTGATCTCGTCCTGCTCCATCGCATGACAATCCACCTGTTTGCCTGCGTAAAATATCTCTTTCGCATTTTTCGCATAACTCAGGATTTCTTCGCTGGCCAGATAGTCGTGAATGACCACATCCGCCCGGGCCAGACATTCTTTTCCGCGAATCGTCAGCAAACCCGGCTCGCCGGGACCGGCGCCGACCAGATAAACCAGTCCATGCAGGATTTGTTTTTCACTCATATCGGCTCGCTTTTAATTGAATCAATAATTTCACGACCGCCCTTACCGATCAATTCTTCCGTCAGTTCACGTCCCAGCCTTTCAGCTTCCTCCGGCAGCCCGTGAATCTCGCCTTCTACACATCGCCGGCCATCCGGTGAAACTATTGTTGCCTTCATCATCAAAACCTGATTGTCGATCGTCGCATAAGCGCCCATCGGTATCTGACATCCGCCCTCGAGCCGTTGCAGAACAGCTCGTTCCGCCGTTACGCACTGCGCCGTTTCTGTATGATGAACCGATCGAAGCAGCTCTGTCACTGCCTGATTTTCCTTCGCAACTTCAACCGCCAATGCGCCCTGGCCAGGTGCGGGTATAAACTCCAATGGATCAAAATAATGTCGAATTTCGCCAGTCAAACCAAGCCGCTGCAATCCTGCCGATGCCAGCACTGCGCCGGCCACGTTTCCTTCCTTAACCTTGCGAATCCGCGTGTCAACATTCCCACGAAGATTTTCAATTTCGATCTTCGGATATAATTTTCGCAGCTGGGCGAATCGTCGCAGACTGCTTGTGCCGATCCGAATGGAGCGGTGGGGGGCTAGAAGTTCTTCGATTGTCAATCCCACAAGTACATCGCGGGCGGCGGCTCGACGACAGATCGCCCCCAGCACCAGCCTGTCAGGTAGTTCGGTCGGCAAATCCTTCAAACTGTGGACCGCAAAATCGATTTCGCCCCTTAAAATCCCAGCTTCCAGTTCTGCAGTGAACAAACCTTTACCGCCCACCTGATCTAATCTGCGATCGATAATCGTATCGCCGGAAGTTTTGAATACCTGAATTTCAATGTGCAAGTCCGAATATTGCTTCTGCAATTCGCCAACGACCCAGTCGGTTTGAATCCTGGCCAGTCGGCTTCCACGGGTACCTGCCCGGAGTATTTTACTCTTACTTCCGAACATTTTCGTCCTTTCTCTTTAAACCCGTTTGAAGCTGAAATGTTTCAACATAATCCTCGCGACTGGCTTGCACTATTGTTGCCGAATCGAAGTGTGAGAATAACCGCGAAAGCGCGTCTTTCTTGATAGCCCCTGGTGTCTCTGCAATCTGCCGTAACATCGTCCCGAAATTCTGCTTCAGGAACCACGAAGCAAAATTCCTAGTGTGTTCTTGGACGATCGCCCACGCCGCATGCAGCGACTCCCGCCGTTTCGCCAGGTTCGCCTCGGCGAATCCTCGCAAATCGTCGATATTGTACAAATAGACATTTTCCAATCCGCCTGCCGTATCCTCGATGTCACGTGGAACGGCAATATCGATGAGCAGCATAGGCCGCCGCTTCCGCTCCGCAATGGCCTTGCGGACAGATTCCGTACGGATCACCCAATGCGGAGCATGGGTCGAGCTGATCACGATATCTGCCCTGGGCAGGTAATCATCAAGGAGATCCAATGGTATCGCCCTCCCCCCGTACTTATCAGCCAGTGTCCGGGACCGCTCCACCGAGCGGTTCAAAATTAAAATATTTTTACCAGGGATTCCTTTGTCCATCAGATTTTGCAGAGTGATTTCCCCCGTTTCGCCAGACCCTACGATAGCGACCGTTTTGGTTGAAAGGTCATGGAAAACCTTTTCCGCAAATTCCACCGCAACGGCGCTGACAGAAACGTGACCTCTGCAAATATCCGTTTTTGTCTGAACGGCTTTCGCAACCTTCAGGGCCTTTTGAAACAACGGATTAAGAATCTTTCCTGTCGTCCCAGCCTCCTTGCTTTGAACATAGGCCTGCTTGACCTGACCAAGAATCTCACGCTCGCCGATCACCATCGAATCCAAACTTGAAGCGACCTTGAAAAGATGCTCTACTGCTTTGATGTTTTCGAGCCGATAAATGTACTTATCGAACTCTTTCTCATTTGCGATGTTTCCCTTTTGCATCGGCAATAGTTTCCGAACATCACCCTGTGTCGCGATGGTTGGGCCTGCCAGATAAAGCTCCGTACGATTACACGTGGATAGAATCACCGTTTCACTGTCCGGAATCATACGCTTCATGCACCGAAGCATGCGCGGAATATCCCCTGCTTTTAAAGACGTTTTTTCCCGGATTTCCAGAGGCGCAGTGCGATAATTGATGCCGATTACGAACAGATTCATCCCCCAGTCCCTCCGGCATTACCCGCATAGGTCAGATCATGTATGCTCGAAGTAAACAGATGAACGCCGAAAAACGTCATCAGTACGCACAGGAAGCCGACGACCGTAATTATGGCTAATTTCCTGCCGTGTTCATGAACGCTCGTCCGAAGATAAAATAAAACGGCATAAACAGCCCATGTTATTATCGTCGCGATGATCTTCGGATCTTGAACCCAGCGAGACTCCCAGTGATTCAGATGGGTCAGAAAAATCCCAAGAATTATGGATATGGAAAAAATAACAAATGCCAGCGAAACCTGCCTCGACATAAGCCTGTCCAGGCTTTCCAGCGATGGAAATATCCTGACCGCGATATCGAACTTTTTCCGTTTGAGATTTCGATCCTGAAACAGGTACATAACTGCCAAAAAGCACGCTGCCGTAAAAAGTGAATATCCCACGATCGCTGTCAGAATGTGCAGATTCAGCCATGAACTGTGTATATGTGGATCGATCTGTGCCGGAATATGAATTTTCGCTGCCGCCGCCAATAACAGAAGTGTAATGTATGGAATCAAAACGATCGACAGATTGCCACCCATGCGGCAAACCTGAAGATAAAGATAAATTCCACTCAAACACAAACAGTAAAACGCAATGATGTCAAAAGGTCTGTACAGGGGAATCTCGCCAATCCGCAGCCCCCGTACGATCAAAATCACGCCCATCACTGTTGACCCGATCGACATAGCCAAAAATTCAAAATATTTCCACGCGGATGCGGGACGTAAAAATGAAACTATCGAAAACAGTGAGGCTGATA
>CAYMXC010000134.1:0-7371 GCA_964394135.1 uncultured Phycisphaerae bacterium | reverse complement strand
TAAACTATATCCCCCAGATTACCGATATTATCAAATTTTATCGACTAATATTATCTATTTTAACAAAAGTCGCATAACAACGTCGGAACCCGCCATGGAAACCCGATCGAATTGTAATTTTGAAAGGAAATCGCTTGCGAAAGATGGCTTTTGGCCACTCAGTTGATAGGCATGATCGTCCATCGCCAGCGTAGAACTTTGAAAAATCACCAGTTCATCGGCCAGGCCTTTTGCCAGAAATGAGCTGAGCAACTTTGGGCCGCCTTCGACCATTACTCGCGTCCACCCCTGTTGAGCGGCGAAATCTAGAAATTCATCCAGGCTCAGCCGACCTGTGCCGTCATCAGTCAAACCAATAACGCGGACTCCCCGATTTTCCAGCGCACTTACTTTCGACGCTTTATTCCGATGCGATGTAAACACCCAGGTGGGAATCTCTTTTGCCGTTCGAATCAGGCAGGAATTCAGGCTTATACACAGTCTGGCGTCCAATACCACTCGATTCGGAACACGCGGAAAACGATGTTTTTTCTCGTCCAACCGGACTGTCAATTGCGGGTCATCCGCACGAACCGTGCCGATTCCTGCAACAACAGCCTGGCACGTCTGTCGCAATCGGTGTGCCTCTAATCGTGACTTTGGCCCACTGATCCACTGAGAATGGCTGGTACGGGCTGCCAGTTTTCCATCCAGTGTCTGCGCCCATTTGCAGATCACCCACGGTCGATTCTGACGATGAAATTTGAAAAACCATCCGTTGAGAAGTTCAGCCTCTTTGGCCATCAGACCGCAGCGAACGGTTATTCCTGCCTTCCGTAAGGCGGCGATTCCCTTGCCTGCTACCTTTTCCGACGGATCCCTGGCTGCGATGACAACCTGAGCAATTCCCGCTTCAATCAGGGCCTGCGTGCAGGGTGGAGTTTTTCCGAAATGACAGCATGGCTCAAGCGTGACATAAATTGTGGAATTTTTAACTTTCCGTCCTGCCCGACGTGCCTGTGTGATTGCCTCGACTTCCGCGTGCGGTCCCCCAAAATAACGATGATAACCCGCCCCGATCAATTTTCCATTTCGAACCAGTACCGCCCCCACCGCCGGATTCGGCTCTACACGACCCACTGACCGCTGTGCCAAGAGCAGCGCCCGGGACATCCACGCCTGATCGTCCTGCGACCATTGGGTTCGTGCCATAACGATTATTCCGGTTTCAACGGTTCTCCACCCTGCTCTGCAAATACGGGCCTTGCCGTTTTGTAGCTGCCGCCAATATCAAATTTTCCCGTCAGCCATCCCAACAGCAGTCCGAAGACACCAATCACCAGTGCCACGTCCGCCACATTGAATACAAACGGCCAAAGCTCAAAGCCTCCCACGCCGATGTACATATAAATAAAATCTCTCACATGGCCATACGCCAGTCGGTCATACAGATTGCCCATTGCACCGCCCAGCGTCAGGGCCAAAAGTACATGCAGTATTCGCTGGCGTGATCGGCTTTGGGCAAAAAGTTGAAGTATAAAAACGATTGCCACCGCACTTGCCACGACGAAGAGCCAGCGTTTTCCTGAACCCAATCCGAATACTGCTCCCTTATTCATCATGTTTTTGAAGAATAAAAAATTGGGAACTACTGAAATGATTTCATCGAGTCGAATGTACTTGAATGCCCACCACTTGCTGGCCAGATCCGCCGCCGCAGTAATTATCGCGACAATCCAGAAAAGAAGATGCGCGTTCGGAGATTTTCCAGCCGACGTCACTGAACTGCAACAGGACTCAGATCCTTCCTTCACTTTTCGATTTCTCCATGAAACATGAATATGTTACCCATCGGGCGTTGCGGCGATGGTTTACCTATCGGCCTTGCGATCCTTTTTCCATTGCCCTGGAATGTTCGATACAATATTTTGCCCACGGTTTAAGTTTCAGTCTCGCCTTGCCGATGGGTTTGCCCGTTGCGAGGCAAATGCCGTAGGTTCCTTTTGCAATCCGGCCAAGCGCCTCGTCGATTTCCTTGAGCAGGCTATGCTCGTTTTCCAAAAAGCCCATTGTCATTTCCTGCTCGTAATTATCGCTGCCGATATCTGCCATGTGAATGGGCATGCTTGAAGCATCGCCTGACGCCTGGGTCTGCGACTTGGCATTATCATTCATGGTATCCAGGTCCCCCACCAGCTCCTGACGTTTTTTCAGCAGTATCTCCCGAAATTTTTCGATATCCGCAGGCGTCAGTTTACTATCGGCACCTGTAATAATTTTTGTCGTTTTCGCAGTTTCGGACTGGACCGCCATTTTGACTGGACTTTGAACTTCTCCGGCTATTTTTGTTTTTTTCGTTTTTCCCGCTTGCTTCGATTTCATCGGTTCTTTCCTGCCTTTGTATTCCACCGGTTACACTCCTGCCCATCAAACGTACTTTTTAATATTATATCTTGTGAAATCTCAGGTATGCCGTCGTCTCGCCGAAATTCTTCTCAACACTCCTCCTTTACGTCGCATGTAAAACGAACTTATGAGTGTACCGTGTATGGGCCGATTTGTCAATTCATACGGCAAGACATTTCCTTTCAGGGACAGCGGAAATCATACTACGGCGTTGGCGTTGGCGTTGGCGTGGACGTAGGGGTTGGAGTTGGTGTCAAAGTCCCGGTCGGAGTCGGTGTTGGCGTCGGGGTCAACAGGGAGATTCCTGTAATATTTGCAAAAGCCTGTATCAGACTTGTCAGAAACACTTCTTTGACCCGGTCGCAGAAATCCGGTTCGTCGGTAGGTTGCGTAAACATCGTCCCCGAGGAAGTCGGATGACCAGCCCGAGCTGCGTTTACCTGTACTGCCGGGCTGTTCGTTCGCACATAATCGATTGCGTCCTGGCCCAGCGGAAGGCCGCCCTCCGTACTCGAACCTGGTGTCGGCGTGGGGGTCAGCGACGTGGCCGAACCGATCTGACCGGTAAATTGAGAAATAAGCTGCTGCTGCACCGAGACCGGCAAAGATGAAAAGGCCTGAAAAAGGTCCGTCGTAGAGGTCTGGCCCAGAAGAACCTGCCATCCTGCCAGAAAAACTATAACGACTGTAGCCGTTAACTTGATCGCCTTGAAAATTTTTGATATTTTGTTTTTCATTTTTCCATCTCCGTCTTCTTATTATTGTACAAAGAGCGGTTGCAAAGGCAACTTTTTTCAATTACAGTATGTCGATTACCATATATGCATGATACTCGGAAACAAGTGAATACACAATTTCGACCGGTCGGCGATCTTTATCGGCCCATCGACGACGAAATGCGGCAGGTCAAGCGGATGATCCACGAGGAGTTATCTGGCGATGAGAGCCTCGTGGAACTTCTTTGCCGGCACGTATCCCGCTACCAGGGAAAAATGCTTCGAGCGGCTCTTTTGCTCCTGACAGGCAAGGCCTGCGGGAGTATTACGCCTGTCCATCTTGATTTTGCCGTCGTTATCGAACTGCTCCATCTGGCCACTTTAATCCATGATGACGTTCTCGATCAGGCCAAAATCCGACGTCAATCGACCACCGTCAACCAGTTGTGGGGCAACGAACCCAGCGTCCTGCTGGGCGATTTTCTCCTCAGCAAGGCCTTCCACCGCTGCACAAAGTCCGAGAATTACCGTGTTATGCAGCAAATTTCCGAGTCTGCCAAAATCGTCTGCCAGGGCGAACTTCTGCAGTGCATGACCCGTCATGACTGGCAAATGACCGAGGAACGCTATATGGATATCATTCATATGAAGACCGGTGTGCTTTATCAGGTCTGCTGCCGTATCGGGGCCTCGCTGGCCGGAGGAAGCGATGAAGAGATCGCCGCACTGGATGAATACGGCCGGCTGCTGGGCAGCAGTTTCCAGATCGTGGACGATTTGCTCGATGTGGTTGGCCGAGAAGATCAAACGGGAAAGACCCTGGGGACCGATTTCGATCAGGCCAAACCAACCCTGCCGACCATACACTTCTGCCGATCCGCCGGACCCAAAGAGCGGGACCGTCTCATTCACCTTCTTAGTCGGGCCGATCGACAAAATAATGAAATTCGCGCTTTGCTGGACGCCGCCGGTAGTTTACAATATACACGGAGTCGAGCCGATATGCTGATAAGTCAGGCTCGGGATAAACTGCAAACCTTGAAGGCGAGCGAAGCCCGGGACTCCCTGGCCCAGATCGCCGATTTTGTAGTGAAAAGGTCATGCTAGGATTTTTAACGAAACGAGATCAAAGTCAGACCCCCAGTTACAATAAAGAGAACTCCGTATATTCCAATATTTTCTGTGTTCTGGGCATTTTTTCCGCCGGCATGTTTGCCCTGGGACTGATCCGCATCGCCTGGAGCATCTTGCAATGGATCTCGCCGGCCCCCGCGTAACTCGGTTGTTCCGGCCCCATCGGCGTGCTGGGATCGCTGATCCTCATTTGCCTGGCCGCCATATTGTTCGGCATCGCCTGGTTCCTCAAGCTTTCTTCGGAAGCGGATCGAATTCGAGATTACTATGCCGCCGCCATCAGCAACAGCATTAAATCCAACACCCAGCCTACTCAGCAAATAACTCAAAATATCGAACACCTGCAATCTCAGATCGATCATGCTGTTAAACTTTTGCAGGAAATCAACGAAAACACACTGCTGAACGAACAGGGCCGGCAACAGAAAATCGAATTTCTCGCCCTCCAGGAGCGAAAGCGATCATTCAACGATATCGACCGCCTGATCCAGGAACGTGAATGGGCTCAGGCCAAGACTATTCTCGAACTGTTGATTCGGAAATATCCCGATAATCCAGACGTCAAGCAGCAGATGATACAGTTGGAAAGCCTCCGCAAGGATGCCTTCAACGAAGAACTCGCCCAGGCTCGAAAGACCATTACCAACTTCATCGCAATCAGCGCCTGGGACAAGGCCATCCGACTTGCCGAAAATCTCATTGAAAAACATCCCGACATGCCAGAAGCCCGTCAGCTTCTTCAGAACATTCGTACGGAACGGGCGCGATTCCGCGAGGAACAGATTAAACGAATGTATTGCGACATCCAGAAATCCATCGCCCGAAAACGGTGGAATGATGCCCTGCAGATCGGGCGGCAGCTCATTGAAAAATATCCCGACAGTGTCGAAGCAGAAACGATCCGCAGTCAAATAACTACACTGGAGACCAACGCGGAAATCGAAAAGCGGCAGGAACTGGAAGAACAGATCAAAGACCTCGTTCGCCGCAGGAATTTCATCCAGGCGGTCGAACTGGCGCGTTTTGTCATTGCCAACTACCCCACAAGCCCCCAGGCCAATGCACTGCGAGATCAGCTTGCAAAATTGGAAGAACTGGCCAAACAGCAGGAAAAGGAAATTCCCCTGTAATTTTCGTTAAGCACCACCGGCGGGGATTTTTGGGAGAAAACGACGTTATCTTCCGGAAAATGGAAAAAGTTTCCGGCATGTCTAATGGGAGGTAGATATGATAATCGTCCGAAAATTCGCAAAATATTTGACGTTGCTTTTTCTTTTTTTTATTTTCACCGGATGTTCCGATGTTATAGTGCCCGATCCCAATGTTCGCTATATCGCGTTCGGCGACTCCACCACCGCCGGCCCCACCGACCGGAATTACTGGCATATCCTGCAGGAAAAAATCGGTCAGCCCGCTGACGCCTTCGCCGGACAAGGTAATGGAGGCGAAAATTCCACTGATGGCCTGGCACGCCTGGAGTCGCTCCTTTCAGCCGATATTTATCCCAATGCCCAAGTCCTTTTATATTGGGAAGGTGGCGACGATCTGGTCGAATTTATCAAAAAGCATGACCCGCTGCTTCTGCTTTCGCCCGATTCATCGGATTACCCATATGCCGCTGATCTGAAGACGACCCTCGATCAACTTCAGTCCAACATCGAACAGGCCATACAAACCGCCCATGACGCCGGCCTGACGGTTTACGTTGCCACTTATTATCCCATGATGAAAAATGCCAAATGCAAGGCCCTGCCGATTCCGATTCTCCTGCCTTCTCAAGCGGTAAATGCGAATCTTTATGTGGTGCATCTCAATGACCGTATCAGACTGGCGGTACAAAATGGCGCAGCGGTACTTGTCGATGTCGGCGCTCACTCTGATTTTTTCCTTCAGGACCCTTCCAACTATTACGATTGCAATCACCTCAGCGAGACCGGCAATACCTATGTGGCGGACCTCTTTGCCGCCGCGATCGGATCGCCCTGAACTTCTGATTCTCGCGATTATCGCAAGTATCGATCGAACCACTGCGAACTCAATCTGGCTACCTCTTCCAGCGCGCCGGCTTCTTCGAACAGATGTGTCGCACCTGGCACAATCGCCAATTCCTTATATACCGTCAGGTCGTTTAATGCGCGACGGTTCAATTCCAGAACCGTATAATCATATCCACCAACGATCAGCAGCGTCGGCGACTTGACCTGTGACAGCGCGGGCCCTGCCAGATCCGGCCGGCCGCCACGAGAAACAATCGCCTTGACATCGTCGCTTCGATCCACGGCGGCCACCAGTGCCGCTGCCGCCCCAGTACTTGCGCCAAAATAGCCGATATGCAGATTACACGTCTTCTCGTTATTTTTTATCCATCGCGTCGCATCAGCCAGACGTCCAGCCAGAAATTCGATGTTGAATCGCAACTCGCCCGTCCGCATATCGAATTTTTCTTCTTCCTGCGTCAGCAAGTCCATCAGGAGCGTGCCATACCCCTCTTCCTGAAACCTGCCTGCTACGTATTGGTTTCGCGGACTATGGCGGCTGCTCCCGCTGCCGTGTGCGAACAGAATGATACTCGTGGTATCTTCCGGAAGAGCCAGATTCCCATCCAACCATACTTCCCCCGATGGAATCCGAACCGGCTGCTGTTCAACTTTATGCAATACTTTTGTCATGATTTGCTCCCCTGATAATTTTTCGTTCTTCTTTTCACATTCGCGAAGAAATCGCTTCCCGTACTTCGCCCTCTTCCCACTGCGGCGTTCTTTCCAACGGTTCAACCGCACAGGTTCGATTCAAATGAATCACCGCGTCGAACTGTTTCGACACCCGCGAGTCGATGTAATGGCTTAGTCGTTCCGTCTCCGGCAGGTATATAAGCCCAATGGCACGTTCAAGCCACGGCATTGCCAAATCCCTCATCACTCTCTCGTTTTGAAATGTCAGTATAAAATTCGCTATGTTTGTCCGCCGAAACAAATCTTCTATGCTGCCCAGATATGCCTCCCGAACGTTTTTGCGTTCCACAGGTGACCCCCCCTCCGACGCCGCTGTCACCGTTCCTTCATAGGTCGTAAAACCACCCAGCACCGCCTGCGATCCGTATTGCTGGCGGACCAGTTGCCCCAGATTGATTGCACCG
>CAYMXC010000133.1:0-7441 GCA_964394135.1 uncultured Phycisphaerae bacterium | reverse complement strand
CCCTGAAAAATGACGAATTTAATTTTTGGAAATTTCCGGCGTTCCGCTTTCAAGATACCGCCGCCAGATCGCGTCCAGAGTCGCTGCAGACCCGGCACTGAACTTGATATCCACGTAACGGCTGACTTGAGTCATCCCAGGGTTGATCTCCACCGTTGCAATGCCCGCACGATGGGCATCGATAACCGGATAAGCAATATATGGAAAAATGCTCGTCGTCCCGATGGTAAAAATCAGATCAAATCCTTTCTCAAGTTCTTCGTTCAGGATGTGGCATTTTTCCTGTGGCAGCATTTCTCCGAAAAGCACCACGTTGGGCCTGAGAATGCCTCCGCACTGCGGACAGATCGGCGGAATCTTAAGCCCGGCGTAATTCTCCACCTTCACGCCGTAGCTGCACGACATGCACGAGAGGAAATGAATATCACCATGGATGTCGATTACATTTTTCGCTCCCGCCGCACGATGGAACCCGTCGATGTTCTGTGTCAGCGTCCACACCCGCGGAAAATGGTTTTCCATTTCTGCAATCACCTGGTGCCCACGGTTGAACGTCGCATCGCGGCATGCCTCTTCGATCTGGTAGATATATTTCCACGCAATTTCAGGATGCGAATGCAGCATCTGCCCCGAAAGGGCGTCTTCAATCGCAATTCCCTCGTCGGTATGTTTGTTATTATATAGCCCACCGATTCCACGGTACGTCGGTAAACCCGAATCCGCGGAAATTCCCGCCCCTGTAATAAACAGCAGATTTCTGGCCGTTTGCAGGAGCGATACCACTTTGTCGATTTTTTTACTGTCCATTTCTTTCCTCTATTGTATTCTTTCTATTGAAATATTACACACCAAAGTAAAAGTAAAAAAGTAAAAGTGATTGATCGGAATATTTCAGCGGACTTCTTCTTTAATCTTTCGGTTGCTTACGGTATATTATAAGTGACAATGAGCCTAAATTTATAAAAACTGTTACTTTACTGAAGGTGTACTATGGATGAAATATCAGCCTCCAGAAAAAAATGTCCCTTCTGCGGTGAACAAATTCAAGTCGATGCGATCAAGTGCCGTTTTTGCGGTGAATTTCTGACCGATGCGCCAGATGCGCCCTCGGCTGATCAATCCGGGACTTCGGAAATTTCTTCCTCTCAGCCCGATGCTGAAACTCGATTTCTAGCCAGGCCGTCTTTCGCCGCTATGGCTGGTTCTTTTACTTTTGCCGTTATCCTGCTGGCCGCATCCATCTTTCTCGCCTTTTTTCTGCCCAACAATCGTGGGAACTGGATCGGGCTGGGCCTGGCAATAGCGACCCTCGTGTGGCTCGGAGCCAAAATGATCATACTCAAATCCAACCTGTATCGAGTTGCCCACGATCGCGTGGAGTTCGAACACGGCGTCTTCACGAAAACCATCGACAACCTGGACATGTTCCGCATTATCGATCTTCGTTTGCACGCGACTCTGCTCGACCGGCTCTTTGGAATCGGGACAATTGAGTTGATTTCCAGCGACGCGACCAACCCGAATTTTTATCTGGCAAAAATCAAAAATTCCCGAACAGCGTATGATATCCTCAAACGGGCCAGCCTGGCTGCCGACCGTCGTCGGAGAGTCGTTCATATGGAATGATTGGTTAACCGCGGCCGATCGCCCAGGTGTTGTACGTTATTCTGCCATTTACTGTAACGTCGATTACCGTATATGCCGATGATGAAGATAATAGCAGTGTTCAAAATAGTTGGAAATAACATTATTATCGGACGGAAGAAGTATGAATAAAAAATTATTGGCGCCGGAAGCCGGCCTGGAATATTACCTCAAACAGATAAATGAAACGCCATTGCTGTCTTATGAGGACGAGCAGAATCTGGCTCGCCAGTTGCGCGACCAGGATTTGAATCGTGCCTGGGAGGCACGCGATCGAATGGTGCGGGCCAATCTGCGATTGGTCGTCAATATTGCCAAAAATTATACCGGGCGCGGGCTGCCTATCTCCGATCTGATCGAAGAAGGCAATATAGGCCTGCTTCGCGCAGTCGAAAGTTTTGATCCCGACCAGGGGTCGCGTTTCAGTACCTATGCCAGTTGGTGGATCAAACAGGCTATCAAACGGGCACTGATCGGCGCCGGTCAGCCTGTCCAGATTCCGGTATATATGGTCGAAGAAATTTCCCGATGGCGGGCCAAGAGTGCTGAACTCGAAGATCAGCTCGGCCGGCCGGCCACCCCGGACGAAATCATAAAAGCGCTTGATATTCCGGCAAAGCGGGGCAAAATTATTCAAAACGCCCTCAGTGCCGTGACCTCCGGGCCTCAACAAACTCAGATTTCCGGCGATCAGCAGGTCGATATTGCCGACATGCTCGTTGACGAACGAACCGGAGTTGTAGATGAACAACTTTTTGACGAAAGCGAGCAACAGGTTGTAAGGGAACTGCTGGGACAGCTCGATGAACGTGCCGCGAGAATTCTTCGACTACGGTACGGCCTGAATGGCGGTGCGCCAATGACGCTGAAGCAGGTGGGTGAGGAAATCAACCTTACCAGAGAACGTGTTAGGCAACTGGAAAGACTTGCTCTTGCAGAGTTGGAAGAGTACATTCAGAACAAGCTCAGGGGTTCTGCAGTTGAACCCGGGTCAAAATAAACAGACAGAACGTTTTGTGACAGGAGTTGAACCAAACCATGGACACTTGCCGGGACATTCTCACTCAGTACATTCGCGACATTCCCGATTTTCCAAAGAAAGGGATCGTTTTCAAGGACATTACGCCGCTGCTGGCCAACCCTTCGGCACTGGCACTGGCAGTTGAACTGCTGGCCAATCCTTTCCGGGGAAAAAATGTCGATCTGGTAGTTGGGGCGGAATCTCGCGGATTTATTTTCGGTATCGCCGTCGCTCAAGCCTTGTCGGCCGGCTTTGTACCCATACGTAAACCCGGCAAGCTGCCTGCAAAAACTACCAAAGTTACTTACGATCTCGAATACGGTACCGATTCTCTGGAAATTCACGTCGATGCAATCAAACGAGGCCAGCGCGTAGTGATGGTCGATGATCTGTTGGCTACCGGTGGGACCATGCGCGCCTGCTGCGACCTGGTCAAGACCCTCGGTGGCGATATCTGCGGCGTCACTTTTCTGATCGAACTCGGTTTCCTCAACGGCAGGGAAAAGTTCAGGGAATACGAAACTCACAGCATCATCAGGTACGATTAATCCTATGCTGTTGCATTTTAAACACTTGGCAAAACATCCGCGTCTGGTTCACGCCGTTTCATCCCGGCAGTTTGATGGGATGGATGGTTTCAATATTGCAGATCATGTCGGTCAAGACGCACAAAACGCAATCGCCAACCGTGCACGGCTTTGTACTCGACTTAAGCTTGATCTCAATAGACTAACCGTCGGCCAGCAGGTTCACAAGGCCAATGTGGTGAAAGTCACTTCGGAAAATGTCGGCAGGGGCTCAGGCGGCTGGAAATCCGGTATTGCAGATACCGATGCACTTATTACCAATCTCACTGCGACGCCGATCATGGTCCTTTCTGCCGATTGCCCGCTGATTCTTGTTTACGATCCTGTGAATAACGCCATCGGTACGATTCATGCCTCCTGGCGATGCACCTTCGCAGGCATCATCGGCCGAACGATTGCTGCTATGGTAGAAAATTTTCATTCCGATCCTATGCATATGATAGCCGGCATCGGCCCGGGAGCAGGTCCCTGCTGTTATCAGATTGACGAGCAGTTCATAAAGACCATTGCAGAGCGACCCGAACTGCTTCCCTTCATTATCCATCGCGTTTCAGGTCAATATTATGATCTCTGGTCCGCAGGCCAATCCGAGCTTGTGCGAGCCGGGCTGCCGGCGGAGAATATCGAAAAAATGGGCATCTGCACTATCTGCAACGAACAATTTTTCTCGTTTCGTAGGCAGGCTGCCGAAGCAGGGCGATTCGGACTGATCGCGGCTATCCAGTAAAATAAAACAAAAAAAACGGTACTGATCGATACAGGAGAAAAAACATGGCGACCGTAATTGTATTGACCTCCGGTGGAATCGACAGTTGTGTTCTTGCATCCATTGCTGCCCAGAATAACCAGCTCGCTTTACTTTTCATCGATTACAATCAGCAGGCAGGGCCTCAGGAAAAAATTGCCTTCGAAAAAATGGTAAAACATTTTAAGCCCAGGCATTCTCTCGCCGTTAAACTCGATCACTTCAAACAGATCGGCACTTGTGCACTGGTCGATCCCCGATATAATATCGAAAACCCCGCCGAATTCAGTAATCAGCTCCCGCGCACATATTTGCCCTTTGGGTTCCCCACTTTCTGGTCTGTCGCGGCGGCCTGGGCCCAGACCATCAATGCTCAGACCATCTATTTCGGCGGTTCGGAGGATTATAACCTGCCCAAAATCCCAGCCTATGCCAAACTCGAACCGGCTATCGATCGCGAAATCGTTCAGCTTTTCAATTATATGGTCCAGAAGGTTGCCCCCACCGGCCAGAAGATCACCCTGGAACTGCCGTTCCTCAATACCCGACGTGCGGAAATCATCGCCCTGGCCAGGCAACTCAAGTCGCCACTGGATCTGACCTGGTCATGTTATCGGCCCGGCCCAAATCCCTGTCAGCAGTGCTATCGTTGTATTGTTCGCCAGCAGTCATTTCGCGCAGCCAATGTTGTCGATCCATGGAAAGCCTGAAAATTTATAAAAGTATATTCGAATTTTACTTTTTGTATAAACATTGTTGGCTCAATATAATTCGAGAGATAGTTTCTAAGTCTTATACAGCGTTAAGCCTTTAAATTTTTAACCTATGGAAATCAAAAAGGTATTGGCAATCCTAAATCCGATCTCAGGCTATTCCCGATCCAGGGAGTTGCCGATGGCTATAAAACGCCGCCTCAAGGTAGAAGGTTTTGATATAAGCCTGCACACCACCCGAGGGGCAGGTGATGGCGGAGATTACGCCCGCCGGTTCGGCAATCATTTTGATCTGGTCATCGTGAGCGGTGGCGACGGAACTATTCGAGACGTTGTCTCGGGTATGGTCGGCATGAATGTCCCCTTTACTGTTTTTCCATCCGGAACGGAAAACCTCTTTGCCAAGGAAATGGGTATCCACTCCGATCTGGATCAGTTGATACAAACCATCAAGTGGGGTAGAACGGTAACCATGGACATGGGGCAGGTCAACGGAAAGGTATATCTGCTGCTATCCGGAATCGGATTCGACGCGGAAGTTTTGATGCAGCTCAACAAATTCCGAACCGGCAATATCACCCATCTGACTTATTTTTGGCCCATCTGGCGAACCCTTTGGGAATATCATTTTCCACCCATGACAATTGAGGCGGATGGTGAAGTCCTTGCTCAAAATGTTCGGGGGCTGGCCTTTGTCTCCAATATTTCACGATATGCCGTGGGACTGCGCATTTGCCAAAAGGCCGATTTTGATGATGGATTGCTTGATGTATGTTTTTATCGCTGTACGCATCGCCTGCCCCTTGTAGCTCATTCATGGCGAACCCTGCGAGGAACGCATCTGAATCACACAGACGTTATCTATCGGCAGGCCAAAAAAATTACCATCACTTCCGACATAAAAATTCCATTTGAAACCGACGGCGACCCCGCAGGATATCTGCCCGCCGTATATAGTGTTGTCCCACATGCCATCCAGGTCCGCCTGCCCGCAGGTTAATATTGTACCCTGAAACCGAAAATATCTTGAAAGGATTGTTATGACTGAATCAATGCCGCAATTGACGCTTCCCACCGGTAAAATTGGCCCATATGATATTGGCGGAAAAAATAATAAATTGGTCATCATAGCTGGCCCCTGTGTGATCGAGTCGCTCGATCACTGCCTCAAAGTGGCTGAATTTGCAATGCACCTATGTGAAAAGTTGGATCTGCCGTTCATCTTCAAGGCCAGTTTCGATAAGGCCAATCGTTCAAGCATCGATTCATATCGCGGCCCGGGAATGGAAAAAGGCCTGGAAATCCTGGCAGAGGTGAAAAATCGTCTTGGCGTGCCGGTGCTCAGCGATATCCATCAACCTGATCAGGCTAATCTCGCCGCCAGGGTTCTCGATGTGATCCAAATCCCTGCCTTTCTTGCCCGTCAGACCGATCTGCTTGTCGCCTCCGCCAGGACTGGCAAAACGGTCAATGTCAAAAAGGCACAGTTTATGGCCGGCTGGGAAATGTCCAACGTCGTCGATAAACTGAAAGCCGGTGGCGCATCTGAAATCGTGCTCACTGAAAGGGGAAATTTCTTCGGCTACAATCGCTGGATCGCAGATATGCGTAACATCGAATGGATGCACCAGCAGGGTTGTCCGGTGCTGATGGACGCGACCCATTCCGCCGCCGAACCAGGCGGGGTGGGTAAGGCCTCCGGCGGTGAACGATCCATGGGGCCGATTCTGGCAAAATGCGGCGTTGCTGCCGGCGCCGACGGCCTGTTTCTGGAAATCCACGACAATCCCGACGCGGCGCTTTCCGATAAAGCCACCGTACTGCCGTTAACGTGGCTGACAGACCTTCTGCCCTGCTGCCTGGAAATTTTCCACGCGGTGCGAAAGTGACATTTTAAAAATTGTACGATTTGAAACATTCATGGCATTTATTGATTAGGAAACTTGACGTTATTCTTCCTGATTGATACGATGATCATGTTCGGGCGTTTAGCTCAGCTGGCTAGAGCGCTTGCCTTACAAGCAAGAGGTCACAGGTCCGAGTCCTGTAACGCCCAGTTTGTATCGCGTCGTAAATCAGATTCGAGAACTGCTTGAAAATATGGAGGCTGTCCAGTCTTTGATCCCGCCTTCTAATTGGATATTGATGCTTTTCGCTGGTCGTAACAATCAAGTCGATATGATGCGGTTCCTTTGAGTTACGGCCGTACTATCACTTTGGCAGGTAAGATAACCACCGATTTCGGCTGGACTTACGTGAATGGGCGATACAGGATTCGGACGAGAGCCTGCAGTGAATGCCAGTAGGCCAATACGAGGGAGGGACTATGGGATTGGTAACTTTTGCAATCCTATCCAATGTATACCAAGATCATGTGCTGGACCTGCGGGTGGAAAATTGTTGAAGAATATCGGCTAATAATAATGTTATCAATTGTCCATACGATGACAATTTTGTTTAGGGCTTCCAATACCGCTGGGAGCGGTTGTTCTTCAGCTAATACCCGACTACCCATCGCGAGCATTTTGCTCTCGTGTTCGAACATTCCAATTCTTTGTTAAACAGTCAAAATAAAGTCGCATGTTGAAAACCTGCAAGTATGAATATTTACGGAAACCTTGAGAAACCGACGTTCCTACCAAGGAGATATTGTCAAATTCGGTGGATGAGAATTTATTCAAGCGGCGATCTCCTTGATGCCGTCCACGAAATTCACGCCTCGAATCACATC
>CAYMXC010000132.1:0-7455 GCA_964394135.1 uncultured Phycisphaerae bacterium | reverse complement strand
TTTAATTGTCATATTGCCGTTGATTTGAATCTGCCGGGGAGAATCACTTCCCCGCGTGCTGCCGGTCCATCGGGCAAAATGCCATCCACTGGCGGCATTGGCCGTCAAAGTGACAGTGCTTTCCTCGGCATAAGTTGGGCTGTTGGGATCCTGCGTGACAGTGCCCTGGCCTTCGGTTTCAATTTTCAGAGTTCGCTGCGGTGCCTGAAATACTGCAGTGACCGTCTTGTCGCAATCCATCGTGATCAGACATCGATTGGAGACACTGATACTGTCCCCTTCCCACCGCAGAAATGTCCAGTTGGTCGCAGGCGTGGCTACAAGAATCACAGGCGTCCCACCTTTATATGTGCCTCCGCTCGGAGAAACACTGCCCTTGCCGCTCGTATTGACCGTCAGAGTATACTCGTTATTGTCAATCTCGATCGAAAATGGCGCTCCGCAGCCGTTGAAAAGAAAAAGCCCCAACACTGCACACGCCGGAATCCATCTCCATGTCCTTAGGGCACGCCGCATGTACTGACCTCCAAAAATCATGTAATCCAATGTAGTATATTAATAAACTCGTTTCTATAATAACAATAAATTATAGACGGAACATAAACGAACCACAAAGAAAACAGGAACGCACGGATGCTCAAAGATCGATCGAAATTGACAACGGAAAAACGAAATTACCGCAGCAGAGACATCGACAGGCGGACGACTCTGGAAATGCTGCGGATCATTAATAGTGAAGACAAGCTTGTAGCGTCTGCCGTTGGGAAGGAAAATCAACGAATCGCCTCGGCTGTCGAGTTGATCGTCACAGCTCTCAGGCAGGGGGGGCGATTGTTTTATGTCGGCGCCGGCACGAGCGGCCGCCTTGGAGTCCTCGATGCCTCTGAATGCCCCCCGACCTACGGCACCGATCCTTCTATGGTTCAGGGAATCATCGCCGGAGGCCGACGGGCACTGGTCCGCTCTGTGGAAGGTGCTGAAGATCACGCCCGCGACGGAGCCGAAGCTCTGATCAAAAAACGAATCAAACCCTGCGACATCGTTGCAGGTATCGCCGCCTGCGGAGTGACACCATTTGTCCGCGGAGCCATCGAACATGCCCGTAAAATCGGATGCAAAACCATCTTCATCACCTGTGCACCAGAAGCCAAAAAATACATCCGTGCCGATGTCATTATCAATCCTGTAGTCGGGCCGGAAGTGGTCACAGGCTCAACACGCATGAAAGCAGGCACTGCCACCAAACTCGTACTCAATATGTTGACCACGACGACCATGATCAAACTGGGCAAGGTCTACGGCAATCTCATGGTCGATCTTCGAGCCACTAACGCCAAGCTTCGCGACCGCTCAGAACGAATCGTAATGTCAGCCACCGGTGTGACCCGAACGAGGGCACGAAATCTCCTGGCCGACGCGCAGGGGTTTGCAAAAATTGCCATTGTCATGCACTTCCAAAAAACCGATTTTGAAACCGCAAAGGCGATTCTGGACGCTTGCGATGGGTCCGTGAGAAGGGCGATAACAGGAAAAAAGGCATGACCGATACGAACGACGATCAAAATATCGAAAATATTAAAAATGTTAAAAACGTTCGATTTGCCTGCGATGCGATGATGGGGGCACTGGCTCGCTGGCTCCGCGCCGCAGGATACGACTGCTTCTGGCGCGAGAGAATCGACGACGGTGACTTGATTGACCTGGCTCGCAGAGAAAATCGTATTCTCCTGACCGCCGATTCCGGCATCTTCAAGCGAAATGTCATTATCCGGGGCGAAGTCAAAGCCCTTTACGTTCAACGCGAGCTGACCCGCGATCAGCAGGTTGCGTATGTCCTTCGCACACTGGATATGCCTCGCCTCGAACCGCGATGCATGGCCTGCGGCGGTAAATTGGAAACGCTTGACCGTGAAACCGCCCGACGCATCGTTCCACCAAAAGCGTTCGAAGGTTGTGAGGAATTTTATCGTTGTCTGGGCTGCGGAAAAACCTACTGGCAGGGAACCCACTGGGCCAGTATCAACCGCCGACTCGACAAACTTGGTCTGAAAATCATTCATCCAGATCAACAGAAGGAGAATCTCCCGTGAAACACCGCAAAATTTTAACCCCCATCTTAATATTTCTGATTTTGATTTGCAGGACGTCGCCGATTTTCGCAGGCGAACCATCGACTGGTCCTGCAAGCAACGCGAATGAAGCAAAAAAAACGATTCACATCGTCCTCTTGCACGTCAACGACGTGCATGGCAAGTTGGAAGGCTACACCGGGCCAGGCACGCCGGTCGGCGGCTACGCCAGGCTTGCCACTGCAGTCGACCAACAGCGAAAATCGCCAGCCGATCGGCTATTTCTTATCCACGCCGGCGACGAATTTTCCCGCGGCGATACGCTAACACGTGCTACCCTCGGCCGGGCAAATATCGCCATAATGAACAAGGTAGGTTTCGATTTCTGGGTACCGGGAAACGGTGATTATTACGACGGACTGGATAATCTGCAAAAACGCATTGCCGAAGCGAATTTCAACGTACTGACTGCTAATATCATCGTAAAAACCACAGGCCGGCCAGTTGCAAAACCATATCTCATTCAGCAGATCGGAAATGTGAAAATCGCCTTCCTTGGTCTGGGGTATATCCACACCGAACATCCGTCCTCTGCACCGCTGGTCCTTGCTGATGCTGTTGCCACCGCAAAAGTATTCCTTCCGGAGATTCGTAAAAAGGCTGACATTGTCGTGGCCGTCACGCACATCGGATTTGATGAGGATAAAAAACTGGCTGCAGCCGTAGATGGCCTTGATGTTATCATCGGCGCCCACAGCCATTCCTTGCTCTTTGCAGGCTGGCCTATCAAAAGTCCAAGTGGTAACAAAGTCCTTATCTGCCAGGCTGCCGATCTCCTTCGATACCTCGGAAGGGTCGATCTGACCGTCGAAAACAAAAATGGAAATTGGACGCTGACCAGAAAAACCGCACGCCTCATCCCCCTGGACGCCAAAATCAAACTCGATCCCGCGATAACCGCTCTGATCGCCCGGCTCAACGCCCAAATTCCTCAATCAAAAAATGTGGTTGCCCCTCAGCCGGTATCCCCTTGAGTGCAAAATCACACGCAAACCGGTCTCTGAGCACTCTTCGCATCGATAATCGTTTGCAGGCTTTCGATCAATCGCCGTTCAGGCTGATTTTCCAAAGTGACGCACCGATATCGCTTTTCCAGTTCCGCCGCCTCTTTTGCCCCGGCGGCACCGGCCAGATCGATTTCGTCGCACAAGTTGGCTATCCTCGCCAGCCGTTCAACTGTTACCGGATATTCGATCTGCGAGCTTAACGATCTGATTTCCCTGTATCGTCCCTGCCGCCACCATCGGCGAATCAGGCCGAACCATGCGTCGAACGGGCTTGACTGCTTTACAGCCGGTTGTGACATTTCGAACCATTGAATTCTTTGTCCACGAATAATCCGCCGTGTCTCCACGTCATCCTTCGGTATGAACGTAAGTTGAATTTTCCGCGCAGGCGCATAATTTACTCCAGCGCTGACCGATAGCTCCTTGCGGACTGCTATCGGCAGCGCCATCAGCGTCCACTCCACCATTTCAAACGAATCGTGTCCGACTACGGCGATGACAGATTGTCTATTGAACATCATGTCCGCCAGTCGGATCACACCTTCGATATCGCATGAATCCTGCAAAATCGAATCAGTCACAGTGGCAACATTCAATTTCAATGGTTCAAGCCGGCCGGGCGAAGTCTCCGCAGGCATATCCTTGATCTGTGAAATCAGCCGAAGCGGATTAAAATCCAATTGTTGATATGCAGCCGGCTCCATCAATACCAGACGTGTATACACCCTCAATCCGCCGCGGGCGGTATGTTCCGCGCCAGCGTGACGGGACAGAGCTACGCAATATCGGCCGCTCGTCAGGCGATAGCTCATCAGACCGACAGTACTAGGGCTGTTACCGCACAGGCTGCCGTGCGACGGGCTTCGCTGTGTCAGTTCCGTCCGTTCGTCCAAACGCAGGCCCCCGCTTACCGACACCAGCCTGTATCCCTCGCCCGTCGGCGATGACACCGACGTAAAAACAGCCTGATCGGCCGTTATTGAAGTTGATTGATTATCCATTCAAAAGGCTCCAGTATGCCCTGCAACGCGGTATGTAGTGGAATCGGTATCACGTAGTTATCTTCCTGAGATGTGGCGAAACCTTGAGATCCGACCACGCTGCATGCAAAAAATTCAACATTCTCGAATCGGCTTTCGCACAGGTTCCACAAACGATTGAGATTCGCCTTGACGAACTGACGCGGATTGTCAAAACACTCCGGACAGTAGTCCGACTTGCACAGCACCACCGCTGTCGGTGTTTTGATCCGCTGATCCCGCGCCCTATTGCTGATCGCATCAATATAGCTCATCATCTTCAACGCGAAAAAATCGGGCCGAGCAGAACCGTTGGCTGCCAAGGCTGAATCGATCAGCAGCAGTGTTCCCGCCGACTGGACCACCAGATTTCGAATCACCTGAAACGTCTCAGGCGTTGCTACCTCCGCCGCCAGAGATTCCCCAGCCATGTCCGGCATGACCAGATCAATCCACTTGGAGCGATTCGAACGCCGGCAAACCTGATAATACGCCCAGTACCACTGGTTGACCTCCATCGGCGTCTTGGGTGGAAAACTACGATTCATCATATAACTGATGACCGTCTGCTGAAGGTCGATCGAATAGGCGCCCTTGGGTATCGCCTCGAAATCGCCCGCACGCTGCGAAAGCATGTCGAGTAGAAACCCCAGATAAACTGTTTTGCCAACGTTGCTCTCGCCCACGACGCTGACGATCTGCGGCGCACGCTGCTGGGCGATCGAATCGTGAACCAGTGCCATCGGGGCCGAACATTCACGGCAAAGAACTGCTTCGTTGGGATTTTCCGTGCCGCAGATCATGCACGGCGTGCCCATTAATGTTGCGCTAGTTGATTTGTTCATGACTTACTCCTGATTTGATGTTTCCACGGGCTTTTCAATATCCATGGCCAGTCGAAATCCAACATTATGCACCCGCAGAATGCACGCAAGACCAGTCCGGAAAAAACTGGTGGCCTGGCATGGAAAATACGTATCGAACGCGCCTCCGCGAATCGACTTCATCAGCATGTCGCCGACGATGGGCCGGCCCTTTGCGTCGATCGGGGAGAAATCCGAATCGCACCATTCCCAGACGTTGCCTACCAGTTGATGAACACCGTTCGGTGCCGCACCCGTTTCAAATTCATGCACAGGAACTGTTCCTCCGATCCCTGTCGCCCACAGGTTGCAACGACGAACGTCCAGCGCATCACCCCACGGATAGCGATGCAAAATCTGGGCCGAACTACGGATTCGCCAACTGGCTGCCATCTGCCACTCCGCTTCCGTGGGCAGGCGGAATCCAGCCCAGCGGGCATAGGCCTGCGCCTCATAGAAACATATCCCAACCACAGGATGATCCGCCAGCGACTTGTCATATCTGCCCTTTTCCCAAAACCGCGGGCCCGCACAACCGCTCAAATCCCTGAAATCGATCATGTGAGGCCATATCTCTTTGGGCCACAGTTCAAGATCGCCGTACCCACCAGCATCCACAAAATGCTGATATTGTGCGTTGGTTACTGCGTATCGGGCCAAAAGAAAAGGCGCAGTTTCAATATCCACTTCCGGACAGCCCGGCACATCGTTGATCGTTTGAGCCAGCGAGACGAATCCTTCAGGAACCAGTGCGAAATGTTCATCCGTGCGAGCCAACGCCGCCTGATAAATCGCCTGACCCTGAGGATGATTCATGCACCGCTCACGATTGGCCAGAATTACGCCGTATTGCTCGAGCTGCAAACAACGCTTAAGAGGATCGCTCTCGAGCTCCGTTATTTCCGAAGGCTCATAGTTCCCATGTTGACCCGCCATACGACGACGATTGTCCGTATCTGCCGATCGGTTCGATTTTCGTGAAAAAAGGCTGAGAACCATAGATCATTTCCTTTCCCTTTACGTGTTGGGTCCGCCGCTGTTGCCACCGATCGCCCGACGTTTCGCGTCACGGCAGAGTTTCTGGAATCGTTCAAGCGACACCTGGGCCTGCTGAACTCCAGCCGATTTCGGCATCGAAGGTACATTCGGTAACAAATCGTTCTTCTGACTGGCAACCTCGTTGAGTTCACGTTCCAGCTCGTTTTGCAGGCTCGACAGACTGTTGCTTGTGGCGCTGAAGTGACTCATCCGGTTCTCCCATTCCTTCTGCTGCTGCGCAATCGCAGACTCCCGGGCGTCTAGTTCCTGTTTCCGCTGATCGAGCAAACGAGAAATATTAGCCAGCTCCGCTTCACGCTTTTTTAAAATCTCCGCTTCCTGCTGCAAATCGTTCCGCTGGTTCGTTAGTGACTCCTGTGCCTGTTCCAACGCCGACTGCTTCTTCTGAATCTCGGATTCCAGCGCCGTTAACGCCGTTTCTCGCTGTTCAAACTGATCGCATAGCTCGTTCTGCTGTTTGCTGAACGTTTCACGCTCCTGGGAAAATTGCAAATATTGTTCTTCCAGTGCCGATCGGCAGGCTTCAAGGGCACCAGCACGGGCTTCGAGCAATGCTCGAAGCGATTGAACCGATTCCAGAACATCCTTTCCCATGGCTTCGATCTGTGTAATATCGATGGTTGCGGTCGTTCCCTCCGCTTCACTATGGGCTCCGACTGTTGTTTTCTGTGTCATATTGATCATCTCCTCCAAAAAGATTTCTTCTTCGGTTCTTCTGCCGTAGGAGAGGGCCTATTGGCAGTGGCGCGAAGTCGTTCAAGCAATTCCCGAACACTGCTCTTGTTATTGGATAGGCGGCGAAGAATACGAATCTTGCCGGCAGTTTCAGAATCCAGCGATGCCAAAAGAGCCTCATCTTCCGCCGTTGATGTCGTGGCAGCCGACGCTACTTCGCATGTGACAGTGCCTGAAGTAAGCGGAGATTCCAGGCGCGACGATACAGGTTGATCGACCAGCGTGGGTTTCGATTCCCCTTTGGGACGTGCTTCAGGCTTCGGGGCGCTTTTCGTCTCTGCCTGTATAACCCCCTCACGCCGTGCAGTTACACACTCTACCTTGTTGCGAAGAGTGTTTTCGATATTCTGCATCGCACCGGACCATGTATCGAGCTTGGTGCTTAATTCTGCCAATGCGCGATCCAACGACCCGTCGTTGGGCGGCAGTTGAATGTTCTTGGCATTGGCTGGCATGGCGTTCATAGAATCCCTTTTCCTTACACAGTACTAGTCTGACGATATAGATAAAATAGGTGTCTTGGCTAAAACACCAAATTCTCTATCTTAAATATACAATTCATGACAAATCGAAGCCGGGATTATGACCAAAAAACAGCAAGGACCGATAATGATCACAAAACTAAACTAAAACAAAACCCCTA
>CAYMXC010000131.1:0-7457 GCA_964394135.1 uncultured Phycisphaerae bacterium | reverse complement strand
AAAGTTGGCTTGCTCGATGTGGATGTTCACGGTCCGAGTGTTCCGACATTAACCGGTCTCGAAGGTCGGCGAGTCGATGTGGAAGATTCAATGATCCTGCCGATTGCCCTGAGCGAAAATCTCAAGGTCGTTTCCATTGGTTTTATGCTCGAAGATAAATCGCACCCCGTCATCTGGCGAGGACCGGCGAAGTATCACATGATCCGCCAGTTTCTTAAGGATGTGAAATGGGGTGATCTTGATTACCTAGTTGTCGATTGTCCTCCAGGCACGGGCGATGAACCGCTGGCGGTCGCACAACTTATCGGTTCGCCGTCACAGGCTGTCGTCGTTACGACGCCGCAGAATCTTGCCGTTGCCGATGTGCGTCGGTCGATCTCATTTTGCCAGGCAGTATCTATGCCCGTTGCAGGCATCATTGAAAACATGAGCGGTCTGGTCTGCCCGGACTGCGGCAAACTGATTCCTCTCTTTAAAACCGGTGGTGGTGAAGCCCTTGCCCGGGAAACGAATTTACCGTTTTTGGGGCGTATTCCGCTCGATCCGCAAGTCGTTCTTGCGTGCGACTCCGGTACACCGTTTGTCGAGCATTTTGCAGCGACCATGACCGCAAAGATATTTTGCGAATTAATCAAACCCCTTGCAGGGTTTGAATGTGTTTCTAAGCCTTCTATTATTTCCGAGGAGTCTCAAATGTTACGATTTGCATTACCGTTAGTTGGCGGACAGCTCTCAATGCACTTTGGTCACTGTGAAGAATTTGCCCTGATCGATGTGGATGAAACGGCGAAAAAAATTACAAACAAGACTATTGTCAAGTCGCCGGAACATGAGCCTGGTCTGCTGCCTCGATGGCTGCACGAGAAAGGTGTGAATCTGATCATTGCCGGCGGTATGGGCCAGCGTGCACAAGGGCTTTTTGCTGAAAACGGGATCAAGGTTATCGTCGGCGCATCGGTCGATTCGCCCGAAAATCTGGTCAATAGTTTCCTTCAGGGTACGCTGCAGACAGGAGCCAATGTTTGTGATCACTAAATCGGAACAATCTGGGAATCTTCTTCGAATTTGGCCTCACCCGAATTGTTTCGTATGCAGCGAAACCAACAAACATGGCTTACAACTCGAATTCACACCGTCGGAAGACGGCTCTGTGAGTTCCAGTTTTTGCTGTAAGCCCAATTTTGAGGGTTATCCTGGCGTTTTGCATGGCGGCATCATATCGTCTGTCGTTGACGGCGCGATGATCAATTGCCTTTTCGCTCGCGATATTATTGCAGTGACGGCGGAACTCAATGTACGATTTCGGTCTCCCGTGATGACCGGTCGAATGACGACGGTACGCGCGAGAATTATCCGCAGCGATTCGCCGCTGTATGTTGTTGAGGCTAAAATCACGCAGGACGGCAAGGTCCGCGTGACCGCAACGGGCAAATTTCTGGAAAAGCCGACTATTTTGGGAAATTCGACACTATAATTATGCGATTTGGAGGATAAGTTTATGCCGATACAAAAGTCATTAAATGCTTTTACCCAGGAACGGCTTAACTGTGCACAGAGTATTTTACGCGGTTTTCAGGAAAAAGCCGGCGTTGCCGAATCGGCCATTGAAGAAGCCCGTGCATTAGGCGGCGGGCGGGCTTTTGAAGGTCGATGCGGTGCCCTTTATGCTGCATTAGAACTGACTCCATCGTCTGATGTCAAAGCGTCTTTGATCGATGCGTTTATCAAACAGGCAGGCTCGGACAAATGCCGTGAGATCAAAAAGCGCGGTAAGTTTAAATGTGTCGATTGTGTTCGCCTCGCAGCAGAGGAACTGGCAAAAACTTTCATAGAACAGGTTTGAGTCCGGTCATCAGAAATATTTCAAACGATCTTTTCCGTCCATCGGGTAACGGCTTGATTACGCTGGTTGCTTGATGAAAACGAATCGACGTAAAGCCGGTCTGCTCGAAAATTTCACGGAGAGTTTCATGGCGAAATCCGTTATGTTCCGCTGGCTGTAAATCGCTGTGGAAATCTCCGTTTTCTTCGTCCAGGTCTGCGATAGCGAGTTGACCGCCTGGAGTCAGAAGATCGAAAAATGCTCTGGCTACAGCGGTGGTATTTTTAATATGATGCAGCGTCATTGAACTGACGATGACGTTTAACTTCGGCAGTTGATTTACATCCTGCTCGAAGCTCCAGAGCCTTGGTTCGATCGTCGAGATTTGCGCCTGATTGAGTTTTTGTGATAAAACCGCCAGCATACCTTTCGAGCTGTCGACCGCGAAGATTTTCTTGACATAAGGCAACAGTTTCAATGCGACGACTCCTGTGCCTGTACCATAATCCATCAGGAGTTGGTCACTTGCCAGATTCAGATGCCTCACCATTGCATCGGCATTTGCGGTTCCTATTTGTAATCGCAGAGGATTGTCGTCCCATTGTGCAGCAGCCTGATCGAAACGATTTGTCATGTCATCTCCATATTATATAAAATGTTATTTGTTTTCCGTTAATAATCCGTGACCTGGTTTGTTTTGATAGATCAGCCAATAAGCAATCGGAATCACGAAGAGCGTAAAGACCGTTGAAGCGAACAAACCGAAGATAAGCGCCCAGGCCAGGCCTGAGAAGATCGGGTCAAGGGTAATAGGAGCGGCTCCGAACATTGCGGCTACTGCGGTAAGGAGGATTGGTCTCAGCCGTATGACGCGAGATTCCATAATTGCATCGAAAAGCGAACGGCCGCGGGCGAGTGAGAGGTGAATAAAATCTACGAGGATAATTGCATCGCGAGTGACGATGCCTGCCAGGGCGATCATTCCGATCATAGCTGTAGCGGTGAAGAAGACGGGGTCGGCATAACCTTCGATTGTCTGACCTGCGATTTTATTCAGGAGCCAGAATCCCGGCATGATACCGATGATTGTGAGGGGGATTGCCAGCATGACCACTCCCGGCAAGCTGAACGAACCGGTTTGATTGACCAGGAGGATATAAATTCCGATGAGCGCCGCGATATATGCCAGGCCCATATCGCGAAAGACATCGATGGTAATCTGCCATTCGCCCTCACCGGAAAAGCGGACTTGATAATCAGCCGGCAGCGACCAGGGTATATTTCCGCCATTGTTGAGGAATGTACGTTTGTTTACGGGTTTTGGAGTAGCATTGTTGGATGTTGATATATGATTTCGATCTGCCTGGATATCGAGGACGATATCTGCTGGGGGTCGTCCGACGGCATTGGCGAAGACATAGACCACCGGCTGCATGTCTTTATGGTAGATGGTCTGGTCTCGCTGTATTTTTTCCCATGAACCGAGTTCCGACAGCGGAACCATTCGTTGAGTTTCGTTGCTGCGAATGTAGATCTGGGAAAGTTCAAGAAGAGCGCTTCGCTGATCGCGTGGCAGTTGCATCAAGATGATCAGCGGCTGGCGTTCACGAGGCAGCGGAATTGTTCCAACGCTTTGACCTTCCAGAACTGTTTGAAGCATTTGAGCAATCTGCTCTGTCGTAATGCCGTTGAGTTTGGCCTTTTCCTTGTCGGCAACAAAGAGGTATTTTTCCTGAGTTGCTTCGATTGAGTCATCGACATCTGCAACACCAGGTTCACGTTCCATTCGCTGACGAACAATTTCTGATGCATGGATCAAATCGGCATAGTCGGCAGATGGTGGGCCTGTAATTTCGGCGACCAAGGTTTCGATCACGGGTGGCCCTGGCGGCGTTTCGACGATTTTTAAGGAGACGTTGCATTTCCGGGCCAGTTTTTCCAGATGAGGTCTATACTTAAGGGCCATGGCATGTGATTGCAGCGACCGTTCTTTTTTGGGCACAAAGTTGATTCGAATATCTGCGACATTGGGTCCCTGTCGCAAATAATAATGGCGTACCATGCCGTTAAAATCCATGGGGCTTGCGATACCGACATAGGATTCAAAGTCTGTGACTTCCGGGATTTGGCGTAGATAATTTTCGAATTGTCGAACACAACCGTCAGCTTGTTCGAGTGTTGTGCCTTCGTCGAAATCGAGAACAAGGTTCAGCTCATTTTTATTATCGAAGGGGAGCATTTTCAGCGGAACATCGCGTGCGAGCGCGAGATAAATTGAAAAGACCAACAATAACCCGATCGCTCCGAGGAAGAGCCAGGCATTTCGCCGATTTCGAAGCAAGGGTTCCATGATGGGTTTAAATATACGATACAGAATTGAAGATTTAATCGTATCGGAAGATTTCAAGATTGGATCTTCAAGAGGCAACGAAGCAACCGTTTCGTCTTCGGCGGGATAAGATTTTCGGAGAATATGATAGCTGAGCCAGGGCGTCACGGTGAATGAAACGAGCATGGACATCAGCATCGTTACAGGTACATTCAGAGCCATCGGTCGCATGTAAGGCCCCATCATTCCTGTAATGAACATCATGGGTAAAAAAGAAATGATGACTGCCAGTGTGGCAGTGATAAGCGGCGGGCGCACTTCGTTGACCGCTTACAGGACGATTCGTCGTGAGGATTTTTTACGGAGTTGAAAGTGACGATAAATATTTTCGACATCGACGATAGGATCATCAACGAGCAGGCCCAGTGAAAGGATCAGGGCAAAGAGCGTGCCACGATTGATGGTATAACCTGCAAGCATATTGATTGCAAGTGTAAGGCCGAAAACGATTGGAACCGCCACGCAAACGATCAATGCTTCGCGGTAACCCATCGTAATGGCAAGCAGAGCAACCACGATCAAGACCGCTACGCCCAAAGCTTCGACCAGCTCGTTGACTTTTTCGTTCGAGGTCAGGCCCGTATTTCGTGTAATCACCAGTTGAACATCATCGGGAATAATTTGCTGCTGGAGGGTTTTCATTTCGCGGATTGCCGATTTGGCGACATTGACGGCATTGGTTCCTTTTTTTTTGGAAAGGGCGATGGTTACGGCCGGATGAGAATCAATCAGATCGGCTTGGGTCATCTTTGGGCCGATGATCGAACCTGGCGAATCTGAATTGCGAGGATAATTCCAGGATGGTCCCCAGCCAAGTCGAACGTATTGTGACGGTTCTGCCGGGCCGTCGGCAACAGTCGTAACATCTTTCAAGAAAACGGGTCGGTCATTGTAAACGGCAATGACCAGATCATCGAGTTCTTCCGGGTAAACAAAGGCTCGCCCCGCATCGACAAGAATATTCTGATTATTTTTATCGAAACTGCCGCTCTGCATCGTTACATTGGCTGCCTTCAAAGCCTGAGCGATCTGAGCGGGATCGACGTCATAAGCCGCCATGCGATCGGGAGATAGCTCGATTCGTACCTGTCGCGGCCGTCCGCCGACGATGGATATTCGTGAAATATCCGGAATTACCGACATGCGCGTAGCCAGTTCTTCTGCCACTCGGCGCAGGTGATAGTCGGAATTCGTTTTCGAGGTCAGGGTAAATGTAATGACAGGGACGTCGTCGATTTCCACAGGCTTGACGATCCATCCGCTGACGCCGGGGGGAACGAGGTCGGCGTTCTGATAAATTTTGTTATAGAGTTTGATCAGGCTTCGTTCGCGATCCTGGCCGACGTAAAATCGCACTGTTACGATTGCCTTTCCGGTCATGGACATGGAGTAGACATGTTCGACGCCATCGATCTGAAAAAGTAATTTTTCGAGCGGTACAGTAACGAGCTGTTCGACTTCCTTTGCCGATCGGCCTGGAAAATTGACAAAAACATCTGCCATGGGCACAACGATCTGAGGATCTTCTTCCCGCGGGGTAACGAACAAGGCCAGTCCGCCGACCAGCAGTGAAATGACGATAAGGACAATGGACAGATTCGACTGCAGGAATTTATTTACGATGGCCAGCGTGAATGCATGTTTTTCCTGGGACATGGCTAATTCCTCGATAGAGCTTATTTTGCCGGAGCACTTGCTGGACAAATCTCATTGACCGGAGCTCCCTGCCAGAGATACGTAGGCAAAAACCGTGTTTTCTTGGGGATGGTTAATTTTTTAGGGATCCAGATTTTTTCTTTCGGCGAAAGGCCGCTTAAGACTTCGATAAAATCTTCAAAGGTTCTGCCGGTTTGAATACTTCGTTTCTGGAGTTTCTGATTTTCGATCACATCTACAAGATTCAACTGGCCGACGTAACTGACTGCCGCCTGTGGAATCAGCAAGATTTGTTCTTCGCCCCGAGGGATCAAGAGACGTCCAAACATTCCCGTATAAACGTCCGGCGCACATGGCCCAACCACTTTGACATCGAAAGTGCGACTTGCAGCCTGAGCCTGCGGAACGATTTCCGCTACAGTTCCGCAACAGATTTTATGCATTGCTGGGATATAGGCTTGTAACGGCTGGCCGATTTTCAAATCGATTGCGAGGGATTCCCGTACATTGGCTACAAGCTGCATATGGGTGGGATCGTAAAGTTTAAGAAGTATCTGCCCTGGTACCACCGTATCGCCGACTTCGACTTTTTTGTCGATCACCAGTCCGGTAAACGGAGCCTTTATTGTTGCATAACCCAGAGTGGTTCGGGCTTCCTCCAGTGCGTGCTGCGAGAGGGCAACATTCGCCTGGGCTGCTTTGAGTGTACTGTCCGCAAGATTGATTTCCTGCTCTGCGGCCACTTTTTCCCGGGCAAGTTTCATGATTCGATTATAATCGATCTGGGCTTGCTCGAGCCTGGCACGATTGGCGTCAAGCGTAGCTTTAGCCTGTTCGACCCGTGCCAGCAAATCCGCCTCATCGAGTTTCATCAGCACTTGCCCCTCGATCACCTTTTGCCCGGCTTTTACTGTGGTAGACATAACTCTGGCTAAAATTTTGGAACCCAGTGCCGTTTCATGCACCGCCTGAATTGTTCCTACCGCCCATTCATATTGCGGCAGAGAATAAAGTCTAGTTTCAAAAACAGTTCCACCCTCTGGCACCGTTCGTTCCGGCGATTTTATTTGTGCAGGATTCACTTTGGAATGAAACGTTCCCGCCAGCCACATCAGAACGAGAATGATCGCGATCAGAGCAATGATCGATTCCGCTAGTTTTCGTATAAATTTCGCTGTATGTTTCCTTTCGGAAACCGCATTGGAAGGCTCGGGAATCGATTTTCTGTTCGAAGGCAAAGGTTTCTGCTCGCGTTTGGAGGATTGATTCTGATCTTCGGCCATAACATCCCTCAAATAAAATCAGTAGTTTGCGATATCTGAACCAGAGTAAAATTTATCCCACATATTATATTATATTGTCGTACTGTTTTAGGCTTTGTCTATTGAGGTATTATGCCATACTATGCCCGAAAATGCTACAAATCCTAAAACTGTCCTGCCACGTATGAATGGTTATCTTCGCGTTAGATTGATTATTAAAAGTTGTTTTTGCTACGGTATGGGAAGAGTGTGCATCAAACATTAAAAGCGACGGGGTTTATTTTTCGGTAATATCCCGTGAAATGAGGTTGAGGTGATTTTTATTTTG
>CAYMXC010000130.1:0-7522 GCA_964394135.1 uncultured Phycisphaerae bacterium | reverse complement strand
CAGCGGCACCTGTTCCACCTTTTCCAGGCTTGAGGTGTATGGGCTGAAAGTGGTGGAACAGGTGCCGCTGATCATTTCGCCGAATGCGAGCAACCGGCGGTATATGGCGACCAAGAAAGTGAAGATGGGGCATCTGCTGGAATAGGGCCGTTCTTTTGCTGCCGGGGCCGAAGCGAAAAAATCATCATTCAAGGGGTCACCCGAAATATCTGTAGCTTATTTGACGCGCTGCTACTGGACTTTTTACGTAAAAACGTGTTAAATAGTAGCTTTGGCATTGATTAGAAGAGGATTCTGATTGATGGCGAGCACCGTCGCCCGCAAACTTCGATTGCATCCGATGCCGGAGGAATCGCCGGCTCCGAAAATGACACCCGATTGGAAAGTTTTAGTTCAAGCCCTTTCAGTCGGTGCAGTTTTGGTGCTGATGACGTGGTTTTACTTTTATTCGATGCGGTATTATCGGGCGGAGGGTCGAATTATTCTTAAAGGGGTCAGCACAGCGGGGGCCAAGCCTGCGTTATATCGACATCTGTTGGGATTGCACAACGGGGGGGTGGCGATCACGCCGGAGGATTCGAATTCGAAGATTGTTTTGACGGACCTGCTGCGGGACGGTCGGGCGACGATCTACTTATCGGATGGACAGACGATTTCCCTGCTGGTGACGGATTCCAGCAAGGATTATGCGCGGAAGCTGGCGGGGCAGTTTGCGCAGGCGTATCTTTCGCAGGTGGCGGAGGCTCAAAATTCCCGAAGTCGCAATCTAACCGCGCAGCAGGCGAAGATGCTGGCGGAGTTCAAGACGCTTCAAAAAGAGCATGAACAGGTGAAGCTGGAGATGAACCGGCTTATGCAGAGTTTGCCGCAGAATCAGTTGGATGATTTTTTTGCGGAGATTGTCCGGAAGATGGACAAGCGGATTGGCGATGCGGAAGCGATGATCAAGGGGATCAACCGGATCAACGAGGAGATTTCTCAACAGCGTGGGCAGTTGCTTCATCCGACGATCCGGCTCGATCCTACACAATTGGCACAGATGAAGAAGGCCGATCGGCTGTATTCCGGCGATTACAACATGTTGGCGGTCAAGCACGGTGAATACCTGTCGAGTATGCGAATCGAGGTGGACGGATTGACCATTGCGCTGGAAGAGGTTCGCAGTCACCTGAAGTCGATATCGGACGGCGTTTCCAAACAGTTGCAGATGCAGCTGCCGGAGGATCTGGCGGACGATCTGCTGGAGATGAATCTGGCGGTTGGCCGATACGAAGGTCAACTGGCGAGATTTCAGGAACGGTGGGATCGCTATCGGGCCAAGCTGAAGGAATTACTGGCTGCGCCGGCGGAGTCGGATTTTGACGCTGTTCAGACGCTGTTGTCGCAGTTGCGGCAGGATTTGGCGCAGCGGACGTCGCGTCTGGCGGATCATCTGGAGGGGTTGTATCGGCAGTTGCGGCAGGGCTCGAGGTCGTCGGGAAAACTTTCGAGTCTGACGGCGAGAAATGTGGCCTGTTCGGCGATTTCACGGGATATTGAGCAGACGCTGGAGTCGTGGCGGAAGATGGCGTTTCATCTGAACCGTCTGTTTCCCGACGGCAACGTGAATTTGCTGACGCTGGGCCGGAGTTGTCGCATGCTGCAAATGCGGCTGGGTTATCGTCAACGTCAATTGGAACAGATGCTTGAGCAGAAGCAGACGGTGACGCAGAAGCGCCAGTCGCAGATTCGATTGGCGGAGCTTCAGAAAGAATTTGCGCAGACGAGCCGCTTGCTGCTGGAGAGTTACCGGCAATGTTCCGAAGATCAGCGTCAATTGGCTGATTTCAGCCGCAATTGGCCGAAACTTCAGCGTGCTCAGGACGCGCTGCGAAAGCTGGAAGATCGAATGTCGGGGATGGAAAAGGAACTGAACGCGGAGACGGTCGGCGATTCTGGTCCGGAAAAGCTGGAAGTTGAACCGGTGATCGTTCATGCCTGCAATTCGCTGGGGTTCAAGACACAGTGGGAAAATGTGATCGAGATTTTACTGGGCGTGGCGGGTGTGCTGGCGATGCTGATCGTGAAAACGCCGTCGCATTCTCTTCGGCCATGGTTTGCGTGGGTTCGGACAAGCATAGGGTGACCCTAAGGGTGGTAAAAAAACCACAGCCTCGCTCTGTGTGCGAGGCTGCGCGTGGTTTCGAATCAAAATTCACATTGGGTTAAAATTGAGGCAGATATTTTTTGTTTGCCTTGAGGAGCTGATCCAGCATCTTGCCTGCGGTGTTCCATTCCCGGACGAGCGGATCGGACGCCATTGCTTCCTGTGCCAGTCGCCGGTCGCCGTTGACGGCGGCGTCGATGACCATATTGAAACGAATGGCATGATGGTTTAACAATACCGCCATGTCGTCGGGCAGGGCTCCGACTGTGTGAGGCGTGACGTTGTCGGTGCCGATAGTTCCCATGGTTTCGACGACTACTCCGCGTGGCAGGTTATCGATTTGTCCAATGTTGGGCAGATTGACGACCTCGACGAGGGGTTTTCCCGTGGTAAGAGAAACGATCAGGCTGGACATGGCTTCGCGTGAGGGCTTCATGTCGATTTTGTCCGGATGATCGATCATTTTCAGGACGTTTTTCCGGGCGTTCGCAATCCATTTATAGCGATCGCGAATAGTGGTCAGTCGTATACCGAAAGCCTTGCCGTAGCCTGTGTCTTTGGTCAGAACATTAGAGAAGAATTCGCTGGTATGGCGGTCACCTGGATAAAGCATTCGGCCGGTGCGTCGGAAGTATTCATTTTTAAACACGTGATAGACGTGGGTTTCCGAGTGTGTCAGTTTGACGTTGGCCTTTAACATTTTATTTTTGGGGTCTCGAGCCATTTTTTCGAAGACGGTGAAACAATTTTTGTTTTTATATTTGGCCGAGAGGATAAAACCGAAATGATTCAGGCCCGCGACCTGCAGACCGATTTCATCCCATTGGCATTTGTAGTGTTCAACGAGCAGGCCCCAGAGGGCGTAAAGTTCGTGACACAGGCCGATGGTTTTGCATCCCTGTTGACAGAGTATCTGCGTCAGAACGGTCATGGGGTTGGTGATATTGAGAATCCAGGCGTTGGAGCAATATTTTTTTATTTCTGCTGCCAAATCGAGGAATACGGGAATATTTCGCAAAGCGCGGGAGATGCCGCCTGGTCCGACGGTATCGCCGACAGGTTGATAGATTCCATACTTGTAGGGGATTTCGATATCCGCCCGCATGGCTTCCAGGCCGCCTGTGGAAATGGTAATCACAATGAAATCAGCGTTGGGCAGCGCCTGGATTCTGTTGGTTGTCGTGAAGATTTTGAAATCGCTTTTTGCGTGCCGGACCAGCACCCGACAATATTTTTCCAGTTCCGACAAGGCCTTTTTGTTGATATCCACCAGCCAGAGTTCCGAACCGGCCAACTCCGGCTTTACGACCATATCGCGGACCAGGTGGGGAGTCCAGTTATAACTTCCGCCACCGATCATTACAATTTTCGCCATGTGTCAACATCTCCAAATGATTTTTAAAAAAAGATAAAAAGCTAATTATTGTATTTTTTTGCGGTGCATCTAGAAAAATAATTGTCGCGCATAGAGGGCGAGGATACCTAGAAGAATGCAAGCGATGACCAGAGAGAGGACGAGGTTTGCTTTTGCGAGTTTGCCTCGGCGTATTGCCAGGTCGACCAGGGGTTGAATTTGCCGATTTAGTGCGTTGATCATTTCTTCCCGGTTGGTTTTTTGTGATTCTGCGTAACGGGTAAGGGCGGCGACGTTACGTCCGAGCATTTCCATGCTGTCGAGCAGGGCACGGTCGGTCTGCCCGTCGGACTGAAGCTGATCCTCGATTGCAGAGAGTTTTTCCGCCTGTACACGGGTAGACTTCGGCACGGCTTCGAGTGCACCGACGAGACGATCGGTGGTGGAGGCTACCCGCTGCCTTTCCGCGAGCGTCTGTTCGAGGACTTTTCCCTGCCGATCGATCAGGTCTGCGGTCCGATCGTTATTTCGGTCGATTTGCTGGAATTTTTCGGTTTGCGCCTGTATCGAGGCTGTGAGCTTTTCGAGTGCGGATAGGAAAAGCGGCTGGTTCTGGGCCAGTTGCTCGATGCAATTTTCGAGTTGAGGGGTTAATTGGCGTCGCTGCATCCACCGTCCAAGGGCGCCGGGTGTTTCAGTCTCTGGGGATGCAGGATTTTCCTTCAGGTTCGGGTCCAGCATAGGCTCTTCAGGGCCGATTGGATCGGTTTTGAGCTCGTTGTCTTTGGGGCCAATTTTGTCCGTGATCTGCTGCCACCATTTTTTTGCCATGGTTTTTACCTCCTTTTCGTTTTTTCATTCTACCCATTTTTGAGTTCAAATGAAAAGATTAACCGGCTCGCAGCTGGGCCTTGAAGGTTTTTTCCATTAAGGTGACAACCTGCTGCTGATATTGGTCGATCTCCTCGTGCGTAAGGCTTCGGTCGGAGTTCCGATATCGCAAGGTGAAAAAGAGGCTTTTCTGGCCCTTTGGAATCTGCTTGCCGCGGAAAAGCTCACCGAATTCGATCGATTCCAGATCGGCGAATTTCAAATCGCGAATGGCGGATTCGATCTGCTCCCATCGGACGGTTTCGTCGACGATGATGGAGAGATCTCGCTCGATGGCGGGGAACTTCGGCAAGGGAGCCGAGGTTACCGCAGCAAGCGGCAGGGCTTCGATCATATCATAGTTAAGCTGGGCTACGGCGGGGGGCTTTTTCAGATCGAACATTTTTTGTAGGTCATGATGTATCGTTCCTACGATGCCGATTTCCCGGTCGCCGAGCAGAATTTTGGCAGACTGATCTGGCAGGAACCAGGGCATCGGCTGAGGGACCAGTTGCAGGGGCTGGGGGCTGTTGAGACGTTTAAGCATCAACTCCAATGCTCCTCGAACGGCACGAAGCTCGCCTCTGGAGGACAGCAAGGCCAATTGACGATATTCGTTTGGCAGATGCCCGGCCTGGCCTGGGAGAAAGACATGGGCGATTTCATACAGGTCGGAGACCGCGTTGCCTGCATCCTGATTGAGGCGCCGGACAGCCAGCAGTGATGGAATCAGCGAGCATCGAAGCGCGTCGTTAGCCTGGCGCCTGGAACTGGCGACGCGCAGAATGTTTTCGACTGGAACATCGGTGAACAGGGCGGCTTGTTTCGGTTCGACGAGGGTCACAGTCACGGCTTCGGAAAAACCGCACTGATTGAGCGCCTGATGAACGATTTTGCTCATTTTTTCGGCTTTGGACTCAGAGACGGCGCGGATGCTGATGGTATCGCGGATGGGGACTTTACCGTAGCCGAAGATTCTGGCGATTTCCTCGATCAAATCAATTTCGCGATCGATATCAGCCCTGTGTGGCAGCGATTGAACTTCGAGCGAATCGCCTTGAAAGTTAACGGAAAACCCCAATGCGCTTAGAATTTTGACTGCGTTGTTCACAGGTACATCGATTCCGAGTACGTCTTTAATTCGCCGGATTCGAAGTTTGATTGGTTTGGATTGATAGGGTTTGGCCCAGATGTCGATAACTCCTTCGGCTAGTTTTCCGCCTGCCAGTTGGAGGATCAGGTCGGCGGCCCGGCGGGAAGCCCAGTCGATATTGACTGAGTCCACCTTGCGTTCGAAACGGTAAGAAGAGTCGGAGTGAAGATTAAGTTTCCTTGCGGATCGCCGGATGGAAACCGGTTCGAATTCGGCGCTTTCGATGAGGACGTTCTGGGTTCGTTCGGTGACCTCGGTGTTCAGGCCGCCCATGATACCGGCCAGGGCGACGGCTCGTTCAGCGTCGGCGATGACGAGCATCTGGGAATCGAGTTTATGTTCCGAGTGATCGATGGCGAAGAACGGTTCCTGTGACCGGGCGTGCCTGACGATGATTTTCTTGCCGCTGAGTTTGTCGAGGTCGAATACGTGCAGAGGCTGGCCGGTTTCCATCAGGACGTAATTGGTGATATCAACGACGTTGTTGATGGATCGCAGCCCGACTGTTTCGAGACGTCGGACCATCCATTCAGGCGAAGGACTGATCTTGACGCCGGTGATGACGCGTGCGGTGTATCGGGGGCACAGGTCCGGCGCCAGCACTTTGACGGATGCCTGTTGGGTGACCGGCGGTCCGGCGGGGTGCGGATCGGCGTGGGGAAGCGTCAAAGGCGTGTCCAGGATGGCAGAGGCCTCGCGGGCGATGCCGATGTGGCCCAGGCAATCCGGGCGGTTGGAGGTCACTTCCAGGTCAATCATAGTGTCGCCGGCCACTTCCCGAACTTCCTCCAGGTTAAAACCGGTGTTGATCAATTTTTCAGCCAGTTCCTGTGCCGGGATGTCGATCTTTACGTACTGTTTCAGCCAGTCTAGTGAGACTTTCATATCTGCACGCACTCCCTAATGTATTAATACAATTTCATCTTATTGTCGGGAAGTGTCGGCCCGGGAACAAGAAAAATTCCGCTTTTCTGTAAGTCCCGGGGGGCATTTGATGTTAAATTTATATACTTTTAGGAAGCGGCCAGTTTATGCCCGGATTGGCCTGGGCCAATATTAAATATCGGAAACTTCGAAGCGTTCTGGCGTCGCTGGCGGTGGCGATCGGCGTGGCTATGCTGGTGACGATGCTATCGCTGTCGCATGGGACGTTGGAAGAGGTGGCGCAACGGGTCACGGGCATTGACGCGGAGGTGATTGTTCTGCCGTCGCAGACATCGCTGATTTTTTCGGAAGGCGCGCCACTGCCGGACAAATTCGTCGCTAAGATTCAATCGGCAACGGTCGGAAAGCAAAAAATCGTCACGGACGTGATTCCTGTATACCTGTCGATCATGCCGAAGATGGCCGGCCAGCAGCAGCGGGTGTTCGCTATTGATCGTAGACATTTCGCCGCTTTCACCAACAAACGGTCGCTGCGGAAGGGTCGATTGTTCGATGAAAACGATCGGTTCAAAAAATATGTAGACGACCTGCGAACGCGCAACGGTGAGAATTTCAACCCGGATATGGTATCGGACAAGAAGCTGGACGAGGCTTGCGAACTGATCATTGACGATCGGCTGGCCCGGGCAGGCAAATACGAGGTTGGAGATAAGATTCCATTCCTGGGCCGGATGTTTACGATCTGCGGAATCTGCGAATCCGGAGCTGCGGGGCGGGTTTTTGCCCCGATCCAGGTTATCCGGCAGATCGAAATCGGTGGAATCGAGCGATCCAGCTTGTACTTTGTGAAACTGAATCAGGCGGTCGCCGCGGTGGATGAAAGCAACGCGAGCCAGGGGAAAATTTCGCTTGATGCGTGCAAGGCGGCGATTACGAAAGTAACCCATTTGAAAACGGTGTCGCTGAGCGACTACGGTCAACTGTTGTTCGACAGCTTTCGATCGATTTACGTTTACATCAACATTGCCAGCGGTCTGGTGCTGGTGGTTTCATTTTTATTTATCATGGTTAAGATCTACACCATCGTTCTCGAACGTCGCCCTGAAATAGCAAA
>CAYMXC010000129.1:4436-7547 GCA_964394135.1 uncultured Phycisphaerae bacterium | reverse complement strand
CCTAAGCTGGAATACAAACACAACACCGAAGGAGTTGCAAACCGCTTTACGCCTATTGGCCGAGGAATATCCCCTCGTCGAAAATCGCGAAGCCGACCTGCGGATCGAATTCAAACACGTTGCCTCCGATGGAAGGTCTTGCGGAATTTCCAGAAATGGCTCTACCGCACTCATCGAATATTCCGATCTGACCGCCGCCCTGCGGGGGGTAGGATCGCTCCTGGCACGAATCGACTCCTGCCAAGAACAAACATCTTTCAAAACTTTCGGCATCATGCTCGACTGCTCCCGCAACGCCGTGATGAAAGTCGACCATTTCAAAGGCTGGCTCCGAAAACTCGCACTCCTCGGCTACAACATGGCCATGCTGTATACCGAAGACACCTACCAGATCCCCGGCGAACCCTACTTCGGTTATCAGCGGGGCGCCTACACCCCCGAGGAACTGCGGGAAATCGACGCCTACGCAGCCTCCCTAGGTATCGAAATGATCCCCTGCATACAGACCCTCGGCCATCTCTCACAAATCCTGAAATGGTCGGCTTACGATGAAGTCCGCGACACCTCCAGCGTCCTGCTTGTCGGCCAGGAAAAAACATACGAACTGATCGAAAAAATGATACGCCAATGTGCTTCGACATTCCGATCCCGACGAATCCACATCGGAATGGACGAGGCGCACGACCTCGGACGCGGCCGATACATGGACCTCTTCGGCTACAAACGCGGCTTCGACCTCTTCAACGAACACCTGGCCCGCGTCACGAATATGTGCAAAAAATATCAGCTCAAATCAATGATCTGGTCCGACATGTATTTCCGCATGGGCAGCAAAACCCAGGACTATTACGACACGCAGTGCCAAATTCCAGACGACGTCAAACGTCAAATCCCGCACGACGTGGAATTGGTCTACTGGGATTATTATCACGACAACGAAGCCTTCTACATCGATTGGATCAATCGCCATCGTGACCTTGGTTTCGAACCCATCATGGGCAGCGGAGTCTGGAGCTGGGGGCTGCTCTGGTACAGCCGGGACATCACCGAAACAACGGCCGGCCCCTGCATCCGCGCATCCCTCAAACAGGGTTTGAGTGAAATCATTTTCACCCTCTGGGGCGACGACGGCGCCTTCTGCGATTTCGATTCCATCTTCGCCGGCCTCGCCTGGACCGCAGAACTGGCCTATACGGGGCAGGAAACACCAGGTACCCTCGCCCCACGTTTCTCCGCCATCTGCCACGCCGATTACAACGATATTCTTACCGCCGCCGATCTTCGGGTTCCGCAGCACCTCATGGGATACGAATTGCTCTGGGACGATCCCATCCTAGGCTTGTTCTGGCACAATAAAAAACTCCAGAATCAGAATTTCTGGCAGAATATCAAATCCCATTACGATCAGCTCGCCAAAAAACTCGATAACGCCAAAACCCTCCGTCACGACGCCGGCGACCTCCAACACGCTCTGCGACTCACCCAATTCCTGGCCGCAAAAATCGATCTGCGAATGAAACTCGAATCTGCCTATGCCGCACGAGACAAAGACGCCCTGAGTAACGTACTGAAGGAAATTCCGCGTTCGATGACCCTGTTGGATAAGATCGATAATTCTTTCCGAACCCAATGGCTCAGACGCAACAAGCCCTTCGGCCTGGAAGTTATTCAGATTCGTCTCGCTGCTCAACGTCGCCGACTCCAGGAATTAGCTCAGCGAATCGACGATCTTCTCCAGAATCGAACATCTCAAATCGACGAATTGGAAAATCTCCCCACCGTCGCTCTGAAAACGATGCGGGCGGAATTTCATCGCTTAGCTACAAGCTCGAGCATTCTATAAATAATCGATGTAAACGTTAATTTGCAGAGTGTGTTGTAACTCATACCCGATTCATCTACGTAAAAACTCAAGGCGGGCTGTTGAGTTACAAACAGCCCGCCTCCGAGGTGCTCGCCGGATCAATCTCCGGCCAAATCCCACATTGTGGGGATTTTCTCGATCTAATCTCGATCCTTAATTCTCGCCCTGCTTGGCTCCTCCAGGATGATCCGTGGCGCCGTTTCCCGCCAGCACAGGCCAATTCAGGCTCGCTTCCTGGCTTTGGGAAACCTCCCAGCTCTGTGCGGTTGAACGCGGATGGGCATGATCATAGCTTTCCTTGAGATTGCCCGTCGTCAGATGCGTATATATCTGTGTCGTCGATATGGATTGATGGCCCAGAAGCTCTTGAACGCTGCGAAGATCCGCTCCATTGTTGAGCATGTGTGTCGCAAAACTGTGACGCAACGTATGCGGTGAAATGCTCGGGTCCAGCCCTGCCTGAACAAGGTATTTATCCAGCTTCCTACGAACACTGCGAGTGCTCAACCGCTTTCCAAGTTTATTGACGAACATCGCCTTGGAATCAAACGTCGCGGAACGAGGGTCCTGCTGACGTGCAGCTAAATATTTCTTGATCGACATCATGGCCGTCTGACCAATCGGCGACAAACGTTCCTTCTTGCCCTTCCCGCGAATATGAAGCATTCCGCCAAGAAAATCGATATCGTCAAAATTCAACTCCACCAGCTCACTGACGCGAACGCCGGTCGAATAAATTGTCTCCAGCATCGCTTTGTCGCGAGCTCCGAGCATATCGGTGTCCTTCGGCGTATCCAGCAGCGTTTGCATCTGCTCAGCCGTCAGACACTTTGGCAGACGCTTTTCCTGCTTGGGTGTCCGTATCGCTGAAACTGGATTGCCGGCCACATATCCGCGACGTACAAGAAACTTGTAGAACGACCGAAGCGTCGCCAGTTTCCTCGCCGTGCTAGATCGTGAATAATCGTTCTCATGCAGGTATGCCAAAAATCCACGAACGTCTTCCGGCGTCACCGCAAGGAGCTTCTCGCGAATCGTTGTCTGAGACAGTGTCGCTACTCCGCCACTTTGCGGCTCACTGGTCGCACCGGAATCGTTTCCGTTACTTTTAACTCCCCATAAAATTTCGATGAACTGACGCAGGTCCGCTGCGTAACACCGTGAGGTGTAATTGGAAAAATGCTTTTCGAATCGCAAATAATCGATAAACTCGTTGATTAATTCATTTGTACTCATAGCCCACTCTT
>CAYMXC010000129.1:0-4426 GCA_964394135.1 uncultured Phycisphaerae bacterium | reverse complement strand
CGTTGTTAAATTCACTGTCGCTGCGGGCATCCTGCCTTGCAATCCGTTAGGCTTGGGTCTCTATCGCCTGATCCACCTGGCGATGCATCTGCTTCCCCATCTGATGACTTAGAACGGCTGCGTCGAACCAATCGAATTCATTATCCACGTCGTCTGCCAGTGTGATGAATGTGTCGATGATCTGAGGTTCGTTACCTGGCGTATAACGAAACACGTATCGCTGAGATCCCTTGACTAATGCAATCTGCCTGAGTTCCATAAATCAGTTGTACTCCTTTACATCTACGCGTTCTGTCACGGCGCCCATGTTTATCCGCTCGACCTCCTTATCGAGCAGCTCTGCGATCGCTTCATAGCACACAAATCGCAGATAATATTCCTGCGAGTGCAGGTATAACTCCCATTTCAATGGGCTTTCGGCAGTCCCGCGAAACTTCGCGAACCTCTCCACCTTTTCCGCTACTCGCTTATCGCGAGAATTGTATATCCGCTGAATCTGATTCTTCGGCCAATAGCGAGGGTCAATATCGACACTCACTTTCAGCGGACTCGCCAGCCGTTCCATCACCACAGGATCAATCTTCTGAACCGTCGTCGGCGATGACTCAGGCTGACCGTACAATTGAACCGCCATTCCTATTATCGGCGGAAAATAGGGGTTGTATTCAGTAATAGCTGAAACAATTATAATATCGGCACCTAATGCCTTGCTCAGACTTATCGCCTGCTGAGGAGTCTCAATTGTCAAAATCTTGTCACGTTCCATCTGTGCCAGCATCCGATTCACCGGTATTACCGCAAACCCTTCCACCTGCTGCAGTTCGCTATAGAGTGTATCCGTAACCTTCAGCGTGTCGATCTCCCTGCTGCCGCTTAAATTCAGGATCGGAACCACCGCCACCGTCACAGGCCGGTTATATGGACTCACAAGACATTGACTCTTTACCTTCTTCGCCTGGCTGCTACAGCCCGATAAAATCAGACTGCAGAAAATCAACAAAACCAAAATGTTTCTTTTCTCAATCATGAAGTTATCGGTCCTGAACCTCCACTGTGGCATTATGATCGACCTGAAGTGTCTCCCCCGGCAAATGCACAGGCTGATTCGATTTCAATCCACTCACTTCGTTTTCCCCTTTGGACAGTTCAACACGATCCGGAATCTCCAGCTCTTTCATACTTGCTGACTTTTCCGTATTCTCTGCCGTCGATTCTGGAACAGTCGCACTCGGCGGCAAAATCGACCATATGTTTTCGCTTTCACTGCGCTTTGCACAGAAAAATATCCGACCGTCACTTCCCCACGTCGGGCTGAAACAGGCAATACCAGGATCGGTCATCGGCATACGTCCCTGGCCATCAACCTGAACAACCCAAACCTGAGAGTCCTGAACAGGCTGACCTCTTTCTTCAGGACGAACAGAACAATACGCCAGCTTCTTGCCGTCCATCGACCATTGCGGTCCAATCAACGCACGATCGGACGAAGATGCGATTTCCGTCGGCATCGACGGCTGATCATCTTGATCCAGCGTAATCATCCATATGCCGAACAATTGCGAACCACGTTGTGTGGGCCGCTGATATACAATCTGACTGTCCTTCGGTGAATAATTCGGAAACACGCCTACAGCAAGGAATTTCCGCTGACCGGGATTATTCATATCCAAAAGCCATATCTCCCACTGCCGTGTCTGTGTGTTATATCGACAGTACGCCAGTTTCCTCCCGTCAGGAGAAAAACTCGGGTGCATCTCCGGTGCAGGATCGTCGGTCAACTGCTGAAGATTCCGTCCGTTACGATCCACAATAAAAATATCCCAGTTCCCCGTCCGGTCTGAACTGAACGCCAGTCTGCGTGAATCGCAGCTGAACGCCGGCTGAACGTCGCTGGCCGGATTATTCGTCAATTGCGTCATCGCCGTCGAATTCACCTGCTTAATATAAATGTCAGGCTTGATCGTATGCTGCGTCGATGCAAATGCCATCCACTTCCCGTCAATACTGATCCGAGGATCAAAACATGCACCCTCAGTCGCAAAGGTGTGTTGCTGCAAACTGCCGGCAGGTTCTACCTGAAACGGAAGCTCAGAATTCCCGGGCAAATCGCCAAACATGGATACCTGTTGAAAATCATTGCTTCGCGGCCGTATCGATCGACCCGTCTGTGCGGCAATGCGAGCATCGTATTCGGACTGAACCACAGCCGGATTTTCCGTCCGGGCTGTCGCAGGTGATTTCACCGCCGAACTCGGTCGGACACTCATCGTTTGCATCCCGCCGCTCTCGCAGCCTGACATTGAGATAACCAGCCCCACCATCATCATAGAAATCTGAATGTAATACTTCATAAAGCCGTCTTCTCCAGGTAGCATTCGCTTAACATCAGTCATCCATTCCAAACTTCGATTCGTCCGATAAGCTTACAAATTTATCGGCACATGAATAGGGCACTCTTGAGAAATTGGTTAGGAAAGTTGTATAGAAATGGTTGTCATTTACCATAATTTGATAAATGACTATCAAAAATCAATTCTATCAAAAAGCAAACGTACGATAATATAACCATATCTTATTCAATTCGACACCGTGTCGCCTGGATCGCTTCTGACAGTTTAATTCTTCCTTCGTAGATCGCACGTCCGATAATGATACCGGCTATGGGCAGCGTAAGCAGACGACGCACATCCTCTATCGACGAAATTCCCCCAGATGCGACAATCGGAATCGTCGTCGCACGGGCGATCAGTTCGACCTGTTCGAAATTCGGACCGCAAAGCATGCCGTCTTTGGCAATATCAGTATAGACAATCGCAGCCAGAGGCCAGCTGGAAACCTTGGATGCAATATCCTTGGCAAATATTTTCGTCTGCTTCGTCCATCCATGGCTGGCGAGCCGACCGTCGCGAGCATCGAGTCCCAATACGATCTTTCCCGAAAACTCCGGCGAGTGAACCATTTCCTTGAACCAGTCCCAGTCCTCAACGCTACGCGTACCGATGATCACCCTCGCCGCGCCAGCGTCCAAAAACCTCTGAATCACCCGCTGAGACCTGATCCCACCCCCGATCTCGATCTTGATATCACCAACCTTCAGAATCTTCTCCAAAACGGTAAAATTGTAAACCGTGCCCGTCTTGGCGCCGTCCAGATCGACCACGTGAATCCACTTGGCGCCTGCCGCAAGAAAATCTTTCGCCACCTGCTCCGGATCCGACGCATAATCAATCTGCTGGGCATAATCGCCCTGGATCAGCCTTACCACTTTTCCGTCCTTCAAATCGATCGCCGGGAATATTTCAATCGCTGACATCAATCATAACCTCGCAAAATTCTCCAACATTTTCAAACCCGCCTTCTGCGATTTCTCAGGATGAAACTGTGTGGCAAATATATTATCCTTCCAGATCATGGATGTAAATTCGATCCCGTAATTTGTAGTTGCCGCGATAACCGATGCTTCCGAAGGAACCACGTAATACGTGTGAACGAAATACACGCTCGTGCCGTTTTCCAGGCCCGCCAGCATAGGCACAGGCCGCTTCCACTGAAGCTGATTCCACCCCATGTGTGGTATTTTCAACTTTTCCGCCAACTGCAGACCGGTAAAATCGAACGCCACCACCTTGCCCGCAATCACCCCAAGACCTACATGCTCACCATCCTCATAACTGACATCGAAAAGCAGCTGCATCCCAAGGCAGATGCCCAGAAACGGTCGACCCTTGGCGATAAAATCCAGAATCGGTGGAATCAATCCGCAGGCGCGCAGCGTTCTCGACGCATCGGCAAATGCCCCAACCCCGGGCAGTACCAGTTTATCCACACCATCGATCTCCTCAGGCCGCGCCAAAATCTTCGCCTGAGCCCCAACCCGTTCAAATCCTTTTTGAACCGATCGCAAATTGCCCATTCCATAATCAATAATTCCGATCATTATTCCTACCACCACAATTCAACATAATCATAGCCAACAAAAAATTCAAGAAGTCAGGACCGCATCTTTAGGCTGTCCTGACTTCCAGACAATTTCGACATCCAACCGATATTTCCTCTTTATTTTGTAAAATTATAACGGCTTCAGAATCCAGAACTCCACTCGACGGTTCCTCTGCCTGCCGCTGGAGGTCGAGTTGCTGGCCACAGGGCGATATTGTCCGGCTCCCGCCGCAATCACCTGCTTCGGATTCAGTCCCCGAGCGATCATAAATCGCGTCACCGCCGCCGACCGCGCCTGCGATAGCTCCAGATTATCCTTCCACATCTTCTTGCTGTAGCGAATTGGAACGTTATCTGTATGACCTACAATATAAACATCCCTGCCGGGAAAACTCGTGCGTATCTGACGCAGAACATGCTCCAGACGTGAGGTGGCAGATCGCTTGAGAACCGCCTTGCCAGAATCGAATAGCCCTTCTTCTGGAAT
>CAYMXC010000128.1:0-7724 GCA_964394135.1 uncultured Phycisphaerae bacterium | reverse complement strand
AACTCCTAAAATTAAAATGGAAATTGGAAAAAAGTCGTTATAAAATTAGTTTTAAGAATTTACATTTACACCCGGGGGTAGGAATTGATTTTTTCTGCAGTAAGGAACTGACTTCTTTTGTTCACGGGGGCATAGTGTATACCGATAAGACCGATTTACAGGGTAACGAAGTACTGTCTGTCCTTAAACAACATCAGGAGAAAGGATTATTCTGCAAATTTTGTCCTGCTGTGTGTGTAATCACAGACCTGGAGGGAACAATTCTTGATTTGAATACCAGGGCGTCGCAATTCCTGCATCGGCCTTACGATCAATTAAGGGGAGAATCCATTCTGACCTTTCTGGGCGATGAAAGTCGAAACCAGTTTTCCGTTTACCTTGAAAGACTAACACGGGAGGATTGGCTCAATGGGTGGGAAATTCGTCTTTCTCCCGCCGTTCCCGAGGTTCAAATCGGTTCTGTCTGTTTGGGCGCCATTCGTAACTCTTCAGGTCGACTGATTGGCCTGTTTTGGTTGCTGACCGATATCACCAGTTACAAACAGCTCGTCGGGCGATTTATCAAATTGAGTGAACTGAAAGAACAATTGATCCGCCGAAATCCGTTGAAAGAAAAGCTTCGTCGCATCACACAGGGGGTTGTCGATATTTTCGGGGCAGACTTTGCACGAATCTGGATTGTCCGGCCGGGAGATTTGTGCGACAAAGGATGCCGTTTCGGCCCCATCACCGAAGGCCCGGAGGTCTGCAGAGACCGTACATATTGTCTTCATCTGGTCGCCAGTTCCGGCCGGTATACTCATATCGACGGCGGCCATCGGCGAGTTCCCATGGGGGCTTACAAAATTGGTCGGGTTGGGTCAGGGGAAGAAGCCCAATTCTTAACCAACGATGTCGTGAACGATCCGCGTGTTCATGATCATGAATGGGCCAAAGCCCTTGGGTTGGTGTCGTTCGCAGGATACCAGCTTCTTTCGAATGAAGGGAATCCGATAGGCGTTCTAGCCCTTTTCAGTAAGCATAAGATTACGCCGGGAGATGAACGATTGCTTCAGGATCTGGCCAATACAACCTCGCAGGTCATTCTAGCTGGAACGGCCGAAGATGCCCTGCAGGAAAGCGAGGAACGGTTCCGTCACAAATTAGCGGAACTCCAGAACATCTATGAGACTGCGCCCGTGGGATTGGCTTTTCTGGATACAGATCTGCGGTATGTCAACATCAACCAGCAACTAGCCCAGATCAACGGTCGGCCAAACCACGAACTCATCGGCCGAACAATTCGCCAAGCGGTACCAAAAATCGCGGATATGGTGGAAAAATATTACAGGCAGGTAATCGAAACGGGAGAACCTCTGATAAATCTGGAGGTCAATGACGAATGTGCAGCAGATGGACAGCCGCATACATGGTTGATCTGTTACTATCCCGTCAAAAGTGAGGATCGGGTTATCGGTGTCAATACGGTAGTGCAGGACATCACCGATCGCAAGAGAGCCGAAGAGGAGCTTCGTAAGACCAAAGAAGAGCTCGAAATCCGCGTGCAGGAACGTACAGCCGAACTGATGCAATCGAACCGGGATCTCGAAAAATTCACCTACGTTGCCTCGCACGACCTGCAGGAACCGCTCAGGATGGTCATCAGCTATATGCAGTTGATGGAATTAAAATATGGCGATAAGCGGGACGAAGATGGCTGGCAATTTATTGCTTTTGCGGTAGAGGGGGGAAACCGAATGCAGAAGCTGATTAACGGCCTGCTGGCATACAGCCGTATCCATATCCAAGGTAATCCGCTTTCTTCAATCGAAAGTGAAATTCCCATGCAGCAGGCGATCGAAAAACTGAAATCGGATATCGAAGAAAGTCACGTTCTGATTACCCATGATCCGCTGCCGACAGTGACAGCGGATCCGACACAACTGCGTCAGGTTTTTCAGAATCTGATTGGCAACGCCATTAAATTTAGAAAAGAAACTGAAGTCCCGAAAATTCATATCAGCGCAGAACATCAGGACCGGGAATGGCTGTTTTCCATTCGAGACAACGGAATCGGGATCGATCACCAGTATTTCGACCGGATTTTTACGATCTTTCAGCGATTGCACGGCAGGGAAAAATATGCCGGCACGGGGATCGGCCTGGCCATCGTCAAACGAATTATCGAACGCCACGGCGGACATGTCCGCGTTGAATCAGAACCGGGGGTTGGTTCGACATTTTATTTTACAATTCCCGACAGGCAATGATCGGATTTGATTTAAGCTGTGAAACTGCGGCTTGCGACGATAGAAGGGTTCGAGCCGAAAATCTGTATAGACTCAAACAAGACGCAACGACACGATTTATTCGGCAAACTCGAATCTGGCTCTGGTATAATAAATCCATATGCAGGGCGGGTGGTTCCGGTCCGCCGGGTTCATCCGTCGTTTTTTTCTGAGAAGGTAATCCGGATATGGCACGTGGCAGAATCATCGCGGCAATCGTCATCGTATGCACCCCCATGCTTTTTTTCAGCCCACTGTTTTTTACGTATGGCCTCGGGCCGTTTGAGGATGATCTGATCCAATATTTCCCAAATCTCGTCTGGCTCGGCCGGCAGATTCAGGCCCATCAACTACCCTTCTGGAACAGTCTGGCCTACGGCGGATATCCCCAGATCGGCGATCCGCAGTCCGGAGTCTTCTATCCCCTCAACTGGGTCAGCGTTTTTTTGCCAGATGCCGTCATGTATCCGCTGCTGATCATAATCCATTACTGGATTGCGGGATTGGGAATGTATCGACTCGGACGAACCTGGCACCTGTCGCGCACTTCAACTCTGTTCGGAGCACTGGCCTGGATGTTCTGCGGTTTTATGCTCGCGCATCGAACCCACTATACGATCCTGGCATCGACAAGCTGGATGAGCGTCGGTTTTTATCTCTGGACCAGAATAATCCAGGGCCGCCATCTCCGGCAATTTTTCGTCGCAGCGGTCGTCGTTCAGACGCTGCAGATACTCGCAGGCCACGTGCAGGTCGCCGCCTACTCAGGGGCAGCGGTTTTTCTCTACCTACTGTTTGTCCTCGAATCGCGCCTGATGCAAATCATCGGTCTGTACCTCCTCAGTTATATCCTGACTTTCGCCCTGGCCTTAGACCAGCTGCTACCGGTATGGAACACGTTTTCTGAATCAGTTCGCACCGCCAACAGTTATCGATTCGTCACCGAAAATTCATTTTTCCCACTCGCCTGGACGCTGGTAATAGCTCCGGCAAGCCTCGGCCTGAAAGTGCCCAATTTCCTCTATTCTTCCGACTATTTCGGCCCCTGGAATCACTGCGAACTCAATTGCTTTACCACCCTGGCAGCTCTTACGCTGGGAGCTTTTGCCCTGCGAAATGTCTGGCGAGACACTAAATATCGCCGCCTCGTGATTTTCTGCATCGTGCTGGGCCTGTTGAGTATTTTCCTGGCTCTGGGGCGATACAATCCCGCCTTCAAGGCTCTCTTCGAAATCCCGATCTTCCGCCCGTTTCGATGTCCAGCCAGATATCTGATCTGGTTCAATTTCGTCGTCGTGATTCTGGCGATGATCGCAATGGAAAGTCTGCTCTCTCGCCGCCGGCTGGTGCTGTTTCGCCACTTTGCCATCCGATTCGCCGCCACAATTACGATCATTTTTATCGCCTATCTCCTGGCAATTCGTTACGCCGCTCTGAGCCCACTGGCAACTAAACATCTTCCCGAAGCGATGGCGAAAATCCCGCCGATGATTCTGGCTGCGATCCGCCCAACCAATCCGGCGATGTTTATTCCAGTCCTGGCGGCAGTTGCGATCATCGTACTGTGTCTCAAGGTCGATACCCGTCGGCTCAGGCGTTTCCTACTGCTGCTTTTGATCGTTGAAATCGCATCCTTCGCACCATTTTACGATTTCGATTTCAGCCGCATGAAAAAAATGAACCTCTACCCACCCGTCGCAAGGAAACTCGATGAATTGTCGCTCCGAACAGACGGCATGATCTGGCCCTTGAGCGAAGACCCCTACGTTCAACCCCTTACAACCCTGCAACCATTCACCAACATGCTCGTCGACCGACCGACAATCACAGGTTATGGCCCGCTCCTGAATCGATATCAGCGACGTTTGTTCGGCTGGGAATTGTGGCCGACCACCGACCGATATCTCGAAATCCTCACCCGCAAAGACATGCTCACCCGTTACGCTATCCGCTACATCGTCACCGAACCGAAATTCGCCGAGCAGATCAGTCAATTGCGAAAAGCCGCCAAATCAACGAAAGAATTTCCCACCATCTCGCAAAGCCTCAGCGAACATTTTACCGTCGATCCTGCCGCCCCCATCAACTTCAATATCGCCCTGGAAGAAGGAATGTATCGCCTGCAGTTTCATTGTCGCCGTCGAACACCCGATCAATTGCGGCTGTGCGTTTCCCTCGTCGGTCTGACCGACAAACTCTGGAATCGTCAGAAAATTCGTCTGACTACCTGGGACATCGATGACCAGTATCGCCGATTCGACTGGTACTTTTACGTTCCGAAAACCGATCGATCGGTCCAGCTCGATTTCATGACCGATTACGGCGCCTGCGAATTTCAAAAAGTGGAATTGACCCGTGCCGCTTTCAGTGTGGATCATCTGCGAGGACTCCGATTCATGGATAAAAACGGCATCAGGCTTTACGAAAACATGGGCTGGCCCGGAAGTGCCTATTTTGTTCCACAGGCCGAGGTGGTCGCTGGCGACAACTTCGATGCGGCTCGCCTTCAGGCAGTCGAACGCATCCTGTTTTCAAGCCGGCCTGATCTTGCGGAAATTGTCGCCAGAAATACTCTAATATTGCCTAATCGGCTGGGGCGAGGACATGTCCTCAAAATGCAAACGCGAACCAATACCATTGATATCGATGCCTCGGTCGATCTTGGCTCAGCCGTCCTGGGCGGGCCGGGGGGCTACCATCGGTCCTGGCGGGCCTATATCGATGGTGTGGAAACTCCGCTGCTTTGCGTTGACGGAATTTCCCGCGGCGTGATCGTGCCCGCAGGCGAGCATCGGATTTCGTTTCTCTTCCTGCCGGATCAGCTTATGATCGGCCTGGCAGTGTCAATTTTCACCGCACTGATCCTGTTGACGATTTTCACCAGCAACCTGTCGCCGCGAAAAACAGAAAAAATCTGACAGGACTATTTTGCCGCTATCGGGAACCTCTTTTGCTCTCTCCAGACACCATCCGACACCTCTTTAATCTCATAAACACCTTTGACTTCGTTTATGTTACGAGACAATGTGCCACCTGATGGGAATAATGGCACAGTACATTCTGCCGCACCATTTTTCTTCGAAAAGACGAAAAAAAAACTTCGTTGGAGGTTTCGAATTCTCAGTGGATTTACATGTACCGAACTAATTTACACTTCGATATCGGTTTGATTCTTTTCCGCCGCTTCCTGAGCCAGCAATGCCAGACGCTGAGCATGGAGTACTCCGTCGGTCGTCAGCGAAACCTTCGCTCGAGGATCCTTCGCCTGAGCCAAAAAGTCGGGCAGATACGCCCGGCGAATCGCAGTCTCTGCCGCGACAAATCGCGGTTCCTTGTCGCTATGATTGACAACCATGACCTGTTTGCTGTTGTAAAGAACCTCGATCATCCCCTTGCTGCCGTGCAGCGTAAACCGCCAGTACTGAGGCAGGCTGTATCCGCAGGATTCGGGAGCCATATACGACACATCACCCATAACTCCGCCCTGATTGTCAAGCTTCAGCATGAATTGCCCTGAATCCTGAAAATGGGGAAACTGCGGAGTCTTGGCATTCCAGACTCTCGCGCAGGTGATCCCCCTAATCTCCCGACCCGTCATCCATGGAATAATGTCCATCGCATGAATGGCGATATCATTGATCGTGCCTCCGTGACATCCGACTTGAAAATACCACGCCGGCCGAGAACCAACCAGCAGCGGGTGCTGACCACTGAACGACACCGTGTGAATCTCCCCGATCTCGCCGCCAAGAATCAACCGGCGGGCGGTCAGCAGCGATCCGCTCCCGCGAAGGTCGAACTGGCATCCCACCGCCAGCTTCGAGTCAGTCGCAAGCTTTTCGATCTTGTCGAGTTCTTCCAGACTGCAGCATATCGGCTTGTCCGCAATAACGTGCTTGCCAGCTTCCAGCGCCTTGATAACCAAGCTGCCACGCTTGCCGTAATAATCTCCAATCGCAACAGCATCAAAGTCCACTTCCTCGAACATCTTATCGAACTGTTCGTGGGTGATCTTGATATCGCTTCGCGAAGCAAGAGCACTGCGGGTTTCAGCGTCTTCCTCACAAATGGCAACAACCGGTGTTTCAGGATTTTCCTGCAGGGCGGCGATCAAATCGAAAATATGTCCATGGCGAAGGCCGGCGACGGCAAAACGGATGGTATTGGTCATTTTCAATCCTCACTTTAAAATACAACCTGACGCTAAGTGCAGGCATATTTTATACAAACAAAAGTGGCCATGTAACATAAAAAAACGATCCTCGCGAATATTTCTAACGTTCGAAAATTATCCTTTGCCGGGCCGACAGGGTTATTTAAACTCTATATTGAAACAATCATAAGCATTGTAAAATTTTTCGCCTCATTTGATTATTGCGAATATTATAGGAGAGCCCTATGAATATTGTCTTTCTGGACCAGTCCACCATTACCCTGGACGATATCGATTTTTCCAGCCTGGCCGATCTAGGCAACTACATCGCCTTTCCAAATTCTGCTGAATCTCAAATCGTCGAACGCGCCGCCGACGCCGAAGTGATCATCGCCAACAAGGCCCCAATGACCCGAACCGTCTTGTCCTCCCTGCCGAAATTGCGGTTGATCTGTGTCATCGCCACCGGCTATAACAACGTGGACCTGCCTTCAGCCCGCGAACGAAAAATCACCGTCTGCAACGTCGCCGGTTACGCCGCACGCACCGTCCCTCAACATGTGTTCGCCCTGGTCCTGAACCTCGCTACCCAGGCTTATCGCTATCACGCAGACGTCATGGCCGGCCGATGGTGCCAGGCGCCTACCTTCACACTGCTCACCTACCCAACCTTCGAACTGGCCGGCAAAACCATCGGCATCGTCGGGTTCGGAATCATCGGCCGAGGCGTAGCAAAAATCGCCGAAGCCTTCGGCATGCACGTACTGGCCTTCGACGCCGCCGGCATCCGTGACAACCGATATCCCAACACCCCCCTGGACGATCTGCTGAAAAAAGCCGACATCGTTACACTCCACTGCCCCCTGACGGATCAGACTCGCAATCTCATCGATGCCGATGCCCTGGCAAAAATGAAAAAATCGGCCATCCTGATCAATACTGCCCGCGGTGGCATCGTCGGTGAGCAGGCACTGGCCGATGCCCTCAATCAGGGGCGACTGGCCGGTGCCGGCGTCGATGTCCTAACCACAGAACCCCCGCGAAATGGCAACGTTCTGCTCCAGGCCAAAAATATCATCATTACGCCACATTCCGCCTGGTCTACCCGCGAGGCACGCCAGCGCCTGGTCGATGAAACCGCCGAAAATATCCGAGCCTTCACCCAGGGCCGCCCCAGAAACGTCATTGCATAATTTTGTTAACTTTTAACACTACATCAAAATAAAAGGAATCCTAACATGAACAACAAATATCGCGAGCTGATCCGCATCAAACAAAATTCGCTGATCGAATTTAAAACCCCC
>CAYMXC010000127.1:1833-7738 GCA_964394135.1 uncultured Phycisphaerae bacterium | reverse complement strand
TTTGTATTTTGTACTAGGCGGCGTACTTGCGATTCGCGGTCGCAATTACCCAGAACGAGGTATACACCGCCTGGAGCTGAAAGATGGGTGAGGAGATCGCGAAGCGATGGAAGTTCGCGGTCGAAGTCCTGATTCGAGCCCTGGAACAAATCGCCGGCCAGGAGGATGAGGTCGGGATGAAGTGACATCAATTGATCGACGGCGTAGCGTTCGTAGGCGGTGACGCGATCGGTTTGCAGATCGGCTAGGACGCCGAGGCGAACAGTTTCGCGTCCGAATCGCTGCGGATGGACTGGAATTTGCGTGTGTTCGATTTTAAGGCGGAAAGGCTCGATATAGGTAACGTAGAAACCAAGCGGCAGCAAAGCGAAAGACGCCCAGGCGATGATACGGACGGGCAGTGAGGCAGATGGGCGGAAATAATTTTTCAGCAGGATGATCAGACTCAGCAGCGGGACAAGGACGACGATGTCCAGATACACCAGGTGCAAAGGACCGAATTTCTCCAGGCCGAGAAAAGTGAGGGCTGGCATTTTGAGACAGTTGAATACGATCAGCAGGCCTGCAATTTTCAAGAGTTGACGAAAATCGAGGCGCGGGCGTGTCAGGAGTAGATAGCCGGCAATGAATGCATCGATCAGAAGCGAGGCAAAGGCAAGAGAGAAAAATCGCTGGTTCATTGCAGTGGTCCCCTTTTCAATTTTTGGGATTGTGTGCGAATCGATGAAATTGGTTTTAAAGTTTCAGATGGCGCCAGACCGTTTTCAAGTTCACCCTTGCCAGGCAGGTCAGAGAGTCGGAGGCGCCATAGTAGATCCATAACTCGTCGTCGCGGAGAATCGCGCCGTCGGTGAAGACGACGTTGCCGAAAAAGCCTTTTCGCTCGTAGGCGGCGAGCGGCTCCATCAGTGGTTTTTCGCTGCGGGCGAGGATCAAGCGTGGATTTTGCTTATCGAGGAGCATGGCACCGAGACAATAGCGATAACCGGCATTTGCGCCGTGATAGATTTCAAGAAAGCCTTTATCGGTGAGGATGGGCGGGGCGCCTGCGCCGACTCGAACGGAATCGAAGCGACCGGGGCGTGACTGGGCGAGGCAGGTGGGTTTGCCCCAGTAGAGCAGATCGCGGGAGTGGCTGATCCACATCCAGTTTCGGGCCCAGATGACTCCCGATGGGCGATGAATAAGCCAATAATCGTTGTTTTCGGTCGGCGGCAGGAGGCAAACGTCTTTATTGAATGGATGCAGGATCAGCGGTTCGCGATGAAACGTTTGCCAGTCGTCCGTCCATATCAGGCCCACGGCAACCTCGTGTTCGGAGACCGCGGAATAGCAGATGTAGTAGCGATTGGCTATTTTCGTCACGCGGGGATCTTCGATGCCGTAATTTTCATATTCGCCCTTAGGCCAGATCGTCGGGGTGCGCTGGACATCAAAATGAATTCCGTCGTCGCTCCACGCAAGGCGAAGATGGGAAACGGAAGTGAGAAACAAGTGGCCTTTCATAATAATCGATCTCGGATTGGTAATGGAGAGATGGGGGCTGGTTCTTTTGAATTTTCGGATGGTGTATTCGCCGGTTTTGGGATCGATTATAGGAATCAGCACTTCTTTTGGTTTCTGGTGAGGTCGTTCCGCAACCCGCAGAAGCAGGCCGATGCGTTGTTGAAACTCGAATGTCGCGGCGTTGAAGGCTCCTACCACTTCCATGTCGGGCCGGGAGGGTTTGACCTGGTCGGTAGATATGATCGGGTTCCCTTTGAATCGCTCAACAAAATCGCGTTTGTTGGCAAGAAAATCCATTTGGTTGTTTCCCCCTCTACAATGTCTGGATATACCCTTCAACTATTTATACTATAACCGGCGCAATGATTTGGGTCAACGACATGGAAAAAAAGAGGCGGGGGGATTTGAAAGAAGGAGAAACAATCGCTAAACATTTTTTACTTTTTCCAAACTTTTTAGTCTGTGATTTCGCCGGCAGTATAAGTAATATGTTGATTGTGTTCATCGAGATTTGAAATCGACTTTCTGAAGGGCTTTAACATCGTGAAAGGATTGTTTTATGCAAAAGAATATGGCACTGATTTTGGCCAATCTTGTGATGTTTACCACCGGTGTGGTTTTTGCCGCTGATGACAAATCGCAAGGTGTAAACTTTGCAGAGATGAAAACGTGGGACATTGTCGTGGCGGAGGATGCATCTCCGAGCGAACGATATGCGGCGGAGGAATTTCAAACGTTTTTTTCACAGGCATCGGGGATCAAGCCGGCGATTGTAAGTAAAATCGATCGACAGGATTACCATATTTTCATAGGCCCCGGCGCATTGATGGAAGCCAGTGATATCGGATTTTCCACCGCGAAGTTCGGCCCGGAGGATTTGCGGATCAGGATCAGCAGCAATAACATCGCGATTGCCGGCGGACGGCCCAGAGGGACGCTGTATGGTGTTTATACATTTCTTGAAGATTATGTCGGGGTACGATTCCTTGCGCCCGATGACACATATGTTCCGAAATTGACATCCGATCGGCTGGTTGGTCCGGTCGATCGTTTTTATCATCCGCCATTGAGCTTCCGGTGGAGCTATTACTATGAAACCAACGCCGATGCGGTATTTGCCGCCAGGCAAAGATGTAATGCCCTTTCCGATGATCCCAAACTCGGCGGAAGAACTCCCATATCGGTGATCAATCATACTTTCAATGTATATATGCCCAGCAACCGGTACGGAAAGGATCATCCGGAATATTACAGTTTGGTCAAGGGAAAACGTCTGGCACCATTCAAGGAGGATTCTTTTAAAACACAATTGTGTCTGACGAACCCAGACGTTTTAAAAATTGTCACGAAGGCGGTGCTGGACAAAATCTCAGCGCATCCGGAGAGGAAAAATATCTCCGTAAGCCAAAACGACAACTATAACTACTGCCAATGTGAAAAGTGTATGGCGATCAATAAGCGGGAAGGCAGTCCAATGGGTTCGCTGCTGACGTTCGTCAATTCGGTCGCTGATGAGGTATCCAAAAAGTATCCGGACGTTTATGTCGGCACACTCGCATATCAATACTCTCGCAAGGCTCCGAAATATTTAAAGCCCAGGCCCAATGTTCAGATTCAGCTCTGCAGTATCGAGTGCTGTATGCTCCATCCCATCGACGACCCGAAATGTCCTCAAAACCGCGCATTCTGCCGCGATCTGGCTGAATGGAGCAAGATATGTTCAAACATCAGCATCTGGAACTACAACACAAATTTTTCGAATTACCAGCTGCCCTGTCCCAACCTCCGCGTGATCGAACCGAACATTCGCTATTTTGTCGCCAATAATGCCAAAGGTATTTTCATGCAGGCGGTCTATACCACACCCGCCGGAGAATTTTCCGACCTTCGGAATTACATCACCGGAAAACTCCTGTGGGATCCAAACCTCAGCTATGAGCAGCTTCTCAAGGAATTTCTTATGCTCCATTATGGAAAGGCTGCGGAGCCCATCGGCCGGTATATCAATTTTGTCCACGACTACACCAGTAAAGCCGGTGTGCATGCCAACTGCTTCGGACCCGCCCGGAAATTTGCCATCGACGAGAAGGTGGTTCGCATGGGTCTGGAAACTTTCCGCCAGGCCATGGAGCTTGCTGAGAATGACACCATTCGCGGCCGGGTGGAAAAGGCTTCGATATGTGCGTATCGGGCCGCCATCGAGCCTGCATGGATCACCCTCATGCCTGCATGGATCACCAATTTGCAGTTGAGCAAGGCACAGATAGAGGAACTACGGCCAATGGCCAAGAAATTTTTCGAGTTGTGTCAAAAATACGGAGTGAAAGAAACCGCTGAAGGCGAACCGATCGACAAGCAGGAAGTTACGGTTAAACGGGCCCTAGGAATACAGCCATAGTTCAGCTTAAGGCTTTTTTGCACGAAAAATTTTATCTGCCTGTCTTCAGATGTTTCTTTTTACCTCGTCGGGAGCTGTGCGATCGGCCGGGACTAAAACGTTTTGAAGGTTCGCCGGATGCGCTTCGATTGGAAAAGTGATATGGATTGGGATGTTTTCGATTTTTTTTTTGCGGCAGGTTTGTGGTCGGCATCGGATTTTGGCTGAGGGGTCCGTTGCCTGCCGGCAGGGAGGTCCACTGTATTTACCGGTAAATTCTCACACGCTTTTTTCGGCAGATGGCGGCCGATTTTTTTTTCGATATCGTGGAGCGTAGCGCGATCTTCCGGAGTTACAAAGGTAATTGCGTCGCCGGTGGCCTGGGCGCGGCCTGTCCGCCCGATACGATGGATATAGGCGTCGGCTCCATCGGGGATATCGAAATTGATCACATGGCTGATTCCGTCGACGTCCAGCCCCCGGGCTGCCACGTCGGTGGCGACGAGTATCTGGTATTGGCCATTTTTAAAGCCGTCCAGGGCGTGCTGCCGCTGGTTCTGGGTTCGATTTCCGTGAATGACAGCGACCTTGAAATCGGAACTTCGCAGCATTTTGCCGATGCGGTCCGTGCGATGTTTGGTGCGGGTGAAGATGAGTGCCGAGTCGGGTTTTTCCTGTTTTAAGACGCTCAACAGAAGTGAAGATTTATCTTCCTGGCGGACCGGATAGATAACCTGTCGAACGGTATCCACGGGCTTGGTGGTTTCGCCGATGGTTACGCGTTTTGGATCTTTGAGCATCTCGCGGGCCAGGACACTGATCTCATCGGCAAAGGTGGCGGAAAACATCAGCGTCTGTCGTTTTGCGGGCAGCCGGCTGAGGATGCGTCGAATGTCGGGCAGGAAACCCATATCCAACATTCGATCCGCTTCGTCGAGGACAAGAATTTTTAAATTTTTAAAATCAACAGTACCCTGTTGAAGATGATCCAGCAGGCGGCCTGGGGTGGCGACCAATACAGTGCATCCGCGTCGCAAGGCGTCGGTCTGCGGACTCATGCCCACACCGCCGTAAATCGCAGCACTGCGAATCTTCATCGCCTGGCCGAAATCCCTGATGACCGTATGAACCTGGACGGCCAGTTCCCTCGTAGGGACCAGCACCAGCATCATGTTGGGTTCCACTTTGCCAGCGCTCAATCGTGACAGGGTCGGCAGGGCAAAGCCAAGCGTTTTACCTGTTCCGGTCTGGGCTGTGGCGACCAGATCATGGCCGGCTGCAACAATCGGAATCGCCTGGGCCTGAACCGGCATGGGCTTTTCAATTCCCTTCGTTTTTAAAACACTCAAACACCGCGGGTCCAATTCAAACTGACTAAATAACATCTGCATACTACTTTCTCTGTTTAACAGAATAAAAAATCGGGGGATGGAAAACGGAAAAATCAACCGAAGGGTTTATCTTATCGTCTAACGTATCCCTACGAAGGTATTTAATTATAACGTAAGGGGCGAGGCGGTGATAGATGAATTCCCGATTTATAAATTTATTTTTTTGTCCGGATGTCGCGCGAAATCGATTTTTTGTGCTGTCACAATTGATCGACTTGGCAAGAAGTGAAAGAAATAAAATAAAATTTATATCACTTAATTTCAGATATAAATGACTCTGAAAGTTGTAACTGTAGAATATTGGCGTTATAATTCTTGGTTTCAATGATTTTTTTGAACTAGAAAAGCATCGGGAGCGTAAGAAAGAATAAGATTACATAGTAAATTAGGTTTTTATTTTTTGTTCATTCGAAACAGGAAGAATAGATGGCTCACGCACACAATTATTTCGAAGGTCATACCATTCAGGCTGAAACCGGCCGAGCATCCACATTACTGATCGGAACCTTGATGGGTGGAGTTCTGGCACTGAATTCATACCTTGCGACGTGGATTTATCACGATCCTATCTACAGCACATTTTTCGCGATGGCGGCAGCGATTCTGCTGGGGCTTCCGATCGTGCTTGAGG
>CAYMXC010000127.1:0-1823 GCA_964394135.1 uncultured Phycisphaerae bacterium | reverse complement strand
GCATTGGAGACGGCGTTCAAGGGCGAAGTGAACCTGGACGTTCTGGTGGCGTTTGCTGTAGTGGCGGCGTTTTCGATCGGCAGCTATCAGGAAGCGGCGGTCGTTTCGTTTTTCTTTCATCTGTCAAATTTGATCGAGAAGCGTACGGCATTGGGAGCGAGGGCGTCGATCGAGTCGCTGATCCGGCTTTCGCCGAAGACGGCGTTTCTGGTCGACCCGAAGACGGGTCATGAGCGAGAGATTTCGGTCAGCGAGCTGAAGACCGGCGATATCGTCCGGGTTCGTCCCGGCGACAATATTCCGGCCGACGGTGAGATCAAGAATGGGGAATCCAGCGTAAGCCAGGCGAGTATTACCGGTGAATCGATGCCGGTGGACAAGCAGCCTGGGGACGAAGTTTTTTCGGGTACGATCAATTTGAGCGGATCGCTGGACATTGTCGTGACCCGCGTAGGATCTGATACGACGCTGGGTCAGGTACAGAAGATGATTCTGCAGGCGGAGTCGACCAAGATTCCGATCATGCGTCTGATCGATCAGTATGCCTACTGGTATGTTCCGACGGTAGTGATGCTAGCGGCGATTGTGCTGGTATTCACCCATGATATGTACCGTGCGATTACGATGGCGATCGTCGCGTGCCCGTGTGCATTGATTCTGGCAACGCCGACGGCGATGGTGGCGGGTTTGGCCAGTGCGGCGCGACTGGGTATTCTGGTGAAATCGGTTACGGACCTTGAGGCTGCTCGTAATATGACGGCCATTGTTCTGGATAAGACCGGTACGCTGACGACAGGGGAGCTGACGGTGACGCGATTGAAACCGGCATCGGAAGTGGATCCGGCGGATTTGCTGGCAATGGCTGCGAGTCTGGAACATCGGAGCAAGCATCCGGTTGCCAAAGCGGTTGTTGAAGTGGCGAGAAAGGCGAAATTGAAACTGGCGGAACCGTCAGACTTCGAGGAAGTGACGGGCATGGGCGTGAAGGGCCAGATCAACAATCAAACGGTTCTGGTCGGTCGGCGCAAATGGCTGGAAAACCAAAACATCGATTTTTCACGGCTGGCAGCGGAAGAATACGCGGAGCCGGAAGGAATCAGCGTGCTGTATGTGACTCGCGGTCGGCAGTGCATCGGGTGGATCGGCCTGGAAGACCGGACGCGTCCGGAAGCCAAGACGGCATTGAGAGAACTGCAGGATTTGGGCATCAAGCGTATTGCGATGGTGACAGGCGACCGCTGGTCGGTGGCCAAGCGAGTTGCGGCGGAGATGGGCTGTACGGAAGTTCAGGCGGAAGTTCTGCCGCAGGAAAAGCTCAGCCTGGTGGATGGACTCAAGCAAAAGGGCCATCGGGTTATCGTGGTTGGCGACGGTATCAACGACGCACCGGCTCTGGCAGCGGGCGATTTGGGCGTGGCCATGGGAGCTGCGGGATCGGACGTTGCGATTCATTCTGCGTCGATCGCACTGATGAGCAGCGACCTGAGCCGACTGCCGTTTCTGGTCAAACTTTCCCGCGGCGTGACGAAGGTAGTGTGGCAGCACCTGGGCTTTGGAATCCTGTTTATCGTAATTATGCTCATCCTGGCCGGTCTTGGCGAGATCGGGCCTATCGCGGGCGTCATACTGCATACGGTGGGATCGGCGGTGGTGATTTTCAACAGTGCACGACTCGTTCGATTCGGTGAAGAGCTCGAATCTTTCACTCCCCAACCGCAGGCAAAGCGTGTAGAAGCCCAAGTCGTCACGGCCTGACAGCTGTGTAATTGAAATATCCTCTCGGGGCGAACAAAATGTTCGCCCTTTTTTTTTCTGAAAAATTG
>CAYMXC010000126.1:0-7741 GCA_964394135.1 uncultured Phycisphaerae bacterium | reverse complement strand
CATCAAAACCTAATCCGATCCGCGAAGCAATATCAAGTATTCGATGATCCGGATTTTAAGCGGAACGCTCCGATCGGATACGAACTTCCTGATCAACGACGAAAAGAAAACGGTTCGCCCCGGCCACGTGTATCTGATCCGCGGAGCCGAGAACCAGGAAGTCCCGGAAGCCGGCGCAGGACAGATTTGCACCCTGTCCAAAATCGAAGAACTGCATATCGGCGACCTGATCCATACCGGCAAACCCGGCAAGCTACAGGCGATCCCCCTGCCGATACCGATGTTCTCCCTGGCTATCGAACCCAAAAGCCGTGGGGATGAAACGAAGATCAGCGGCGCACTTTCCCGTCTGTGTGAGGAAGATCGAACATTCAAAACCACTCGCGACCGGCAGACCAATGAAACCGTTATTTCCGGTATCGGCGACCTGCATCTTCGCGTAATGCTACAGAAAATGGAACGACGGTTCAAACTCGAAGTCACGACCAAGGTTCCCAAAATTCCCTATCGCGAAACTATCACGCAATACGCAGAAGGTCATTATCGTCATAAAAAACAGACCGGCGGCGCCGGCCAGTTCGGCGAAGTGTATCTGAAGGTCGAGCCGACGGATCGCAACAGCGGATTTGAATTCGTCGATGAAATCTTCGGTGGATCGATTCCGGGTCAATTTCTGCCCGCAGTGGAAAAAGGCGTACGTGATCTGCTGGAACAGGGCGCCGTCGCCGGATTCCCCATGCAGGATATTCGCGTCCGCGTCTATGACGGAAAACATCACCCGGTAGATTCCAAGGAAGTCGCTTTCCGTATCGCCGGAAAACTGGCCACCAAAGATGCCGTAATGAAAGCCAAGCCGGTCCTGCTGGAACCGGTAGTCAATCTGGAAGTCACCGTACCGGCCCAGTTCGTCGGCGATATCACCGGCGACCTCTCCGGCAGGCGCGGAAGAATTCTCGGCCAGGACATGCTGCCTGGAAATATGGCGGTGATCAAAGCTCAGGTGCCTTTGGCCGAAGTAGCCCAATACAACTCCCAGTTGCGTTCGGTAACAGGCGGCCAGGGCAGTTATTCCATGGAACTGTCGCATTACGATATCGTCCCGCCGAACATCCAGCAGGAAGTGGTCAAACAGTACAAGCCCAAGGCGGAAGAGGAAGAAGAAGAGTAGTCCTTGAACTTGGGCTAATTTGGTTGATACTCTCGGCTGATCGATGGCGAAAAAACTACCGGTCAGCCGATTTCTTTTATTCCGGATATTCACTTCATGAAACGAATGGACAACAAAACGGCAGCTTTGGAAATTATTCGCAAACTCCGCGAACGGGGCTTCGAAGCCTATCTGGTCGGCGGCTGTGTGCGCGATGAACTGATTGGGCAAATCGCTCACGAACACGATATCGCCACTTCAGCCAGACCTCAGGATGTAATGCAACTGTTCAGAAAATCACGATCGGTAGGGGCAAAATTCGGTGTGATTCTCGTGGGTCTGGGCGGCGAGTGGATCGAAGTGGCCAGTTATCGATCGGATGAATCATACACCGACGGCCGGCATCCCGACTCCGTGCGCATCGGCACCTTGCAGGAAGACGCAGAACGGCGTGATTTTACCATTAACGGTATCTACTTGGACCCCTTTGACAACAGAATCATCGACTTGGTGGGCGGACGCGAAGATATCGAACATCGACAAATCCGGGCCATCGGCAACCCACAAAAACGTTTCACCGAAGATCATCTGCGAATGCTGCGGGCAGTGCGATTCGCCGGCAGACTGAATTTCCGAATCGAAACCCAAACCGCACAAGCCATTCAGCAACAAGCCAAAGAAATAACACGAATCAGCAATGAGCGCATTCTCGATGAACTGGGAAAAATTCTCACTTCCCCCGGCCGAGTATCCTGTATTCGTCTGACTGATGAACTCGGACTGCTTGAACCAATCCTGCCCGAGGTGTATGCGATGCACAACACGCGAGCGGATTCGCTGGCCGGCACAGCTCTAGAACCGGATGCGTTTTCACAGACCCTGGCCGTTCTGGATCATCTGCCGGCAGACAGCCCGCTCGAAGTCTCTCTGGCGGGCCTGCTGCATCTGGTGGGAACGGTTCGGGAAAATCCCCTTCGGTGCCGCACGCCGATCCGTCCGCGTCTTAATACGGGCCAATGGAATTATTCAGCCGAACTGGCCAACGATGTCGCCCGCCGGCTGACTTGCAGCAATCAACAGAGGACGGATATCTTCTGGCTGATCCAATTCCTGCCGATCTTCGGGCAGGCCCAGACCCTTCGTCTGGCGGAAATCAAGCGACTGAAAATATATGGGCAATTCGATAAACTCGTAGCCTTGTATCGAGCGAGAACCAACGCAGGACTGGAACCCCCGCAAAATCTCGAATTAGTCGAACAACTGGCCCGCAAAGTCCGTCCGGAAACGCTACAGGAAGAACCATTGGTAAAAGGGGATGACCTGAAGACGGAATTCGGGCTTTACCCCGGGCCGGCGTTTCAGCAAATTCTCGACGAAGTGTACGACGCACAGTTGAATGAAGAGGTAAAAAACAAATCGGAAGCTCTGACGCGAGCCAGGCAAGCGGCTATACAAATGGGCCTTATTTGCTCCCCATAGCGCAAATCACCTGATCGATATTTACCAGGTGAGTGATTTTCATCCCGAACTTCTCGCCGACTTTAACAGCCTGCCCGCTGCCAATGTACTTATTATTGATCATCAAATCCAGATCCTCATTGACCAGCTTGCTGAATTCAATGATCGCGCCCGGGCCTAACTGCATGATTTCACCCAACGGCATGATCTTCTGCGCCAAACGAACGATAATAGGCACCTGAACCTTGAGTATTCGGCGAATCTCAGGAGTATCGGGAAGTGCAATTTCTTTAGGAGGAGCCGCCTCGACAAGCTCGCGCTCCGCTTCAATAACATTCACCTTTGCTGCGGGAGGTTTCGATTTGTCGGCCACAGAATCTTCAGAAACTTTTGACTCAGCCTTTTCTGCCGATGCAGACGAATCTGCCGGCGCAGCCATAGTGGTTGGATCCTGTACAGACTCCGTCTGAGTTGAAACATCCGCCGACACAGCCACAGCATCTTTTTCTAAAGTTTGTGATGTTTCCGTGTTGCTCATAAGTTCCTTAAAAACAGTTGATTACGGACGCAATAATTCTTTTTGATAACCTGACGCCCGCTCTATAGTTATCGGCCGTTATTCAACTCTACTTTAGCCCTTCCTTAAATCGTGGCATCGGAGGAATCTGCTTAAAGCCGGCTTTGACTAGGTACCGTTGGCAGCGGGTGTGCATTTTTTCCGCATCGTTTCGTGCATGGTCGTCGTAACCGATAAGATGCAGCAGGCCATGAACGATATAAAGTGCCAGTTCGGCGGCAGGGTCAGTTTTGAGTTTTTTCGCCTGATCATGCGCAAGCTGGCTGTTGACAATGATCTGACCCAAAAGCTGACGATCGGTTTTGTCGCTCAGGTTGAAGGCAAAAACATCTGTTCGATATCGCCTATGGGCATATCGCTCGGCGAAATCGGCCATCCGCTTGTCGCCGACGACAGCAATGGAAATCTCTGCCTGTCGGACTTTTTCACTGTTCAGGACCAGTTGGGCCAAACGACAAATCTTCGATGCCCGCAACGGTAAAATACGAACGAACGATCGAGTGGTAATTGCATGGGATTTTGACATGGCTAAATCCCGGTGGCAACTTTGGTTGTGGTGGTTTCCGAAGGTTGTGCCGTCGTTTGTGCAGCGAGCGCGGCAGTAGAAGGATAGGCGATCCGGCTGTGATAAATGGCACAGAGACTCTTGACCAGACTTTCCTCCACGATGTGAAGCTCACGCATCGTAATATCGCAATCGTCCAGCTGACCGTCGTCGAGACGCTTTTTTATAATCTGATGAACGATCGCCTCAATGCGACCGGCAGTCGGCTCAGCCAGTGCGCGGGTTGCACCTTCCACACCGTCAGCCAGCATCAGAATTGCGCTTTCCTTGCTGTGCGGCTTGGGACCAGGATAACGAAACGCAACATTAAGGGCTTCCTTATTACTCTCAGGCTGCTGGGAGGCCAGATGATAAAAATATTCGACCAGTGTCGTCCCATGATGTTCGACAATGAACTGATAAAGGACCTTGGGCAATCCGTATTCCTTAGCCAGTTCCAAGCCGTCCTTGACATGGCCGATGATAATGAGCAGACTCATCGCCGGTGAAAGGTTTTTGTGCCGCGTGATAATATTGCCGGGTTGGTTCTCAACGAAATATTTGGGTTTGTTGATTTTTCCTATATCGTGATAGTAGGCTCCGACGCGAGCCAGCAGACCGTTGGCACCAATCGCCTCAGCAGCGGCTTCACTCAGGGAACCGATAAGCAGCGAGTGGTTGAAGGTGCCCGGCGTCTCGAGCGCCAACCGCCGCAGCAAAGGCGCGCTGGCATCGCAGCATTCGAGCAGTGTCATACTGGTGGCTATCTGGAAGAGACGCTCGATCAGGGGTAAAAGACCCTGCACGACGAAACCTGCCACCAGTGCACCACCGGCTGCAGACAATGCATTACGCAGAATGAATCGTACGTCCTGATAAGCGGCAAGCTGAGAGGCCCAGACGATGGCAAACACCATCAGGGCCGAAGCGGAGGCAATTTCGATCAATTTCGATCTGTTACGAACCTCCTCGAGCGTCAAGACCACTGTGATGCCCGAAACCAGCAAGGTCAGATAAAGGCTGACGGTATCGTCAACAGTATCAAGAGTGATCATTAACAGTGAGACCAGGGTAAGAACGATGACCAGAGCAAACCGTGGATCGTACGCGATGGCCATCACTACTGCGATCAGAACAACTTCGAAGGTTGCGGCATAGTTATTAAGACCGCTCAGACTGAGGATACGGGCCAGACCAACCATAACCATCAGACTCAAAGCCAGCGCCAGGGCACGCGAGCCGTTGTGGATGGCACGTCGCTGGAAATTGTAACAATAAGACCACAGGGCAATCGTGATGACGGTGACGAGAACAAATACGCCGGTGTTGGCCAGAAGGCGACTACGAGCGTTGATGGATTGCCAGTAAGCTTTGTGCTCCAGTTGAAGAAGCTGGTATTCCCGATTGTCTATACGCTGATCCTGTCGAACCAGAACGCCGCCGGGTTCGTATTTGCGGAATTGCTTGTTGTCGTCGGAACTATAACGAATTTCCCGCTGTTTGTCGGTTTCCGCTTTGTTGAAAAGCCAGATCGGTTTGAAATGCGCCTTAAGGTATTGCTCAGCCAGTGGCTGCAAACCGCCAGGGAGAACTCCGACGGTTTTGATGATAAAGTCATCTACCTTCTCGACATCTGTGTCGAAAATCCACATATCCGTCTGCCTGCGAATCTTGTGTTCGGGATCGTCGAGAATTACCTGGGTCGCCTTGCCGTATTCATCGGAACGGACTTCGATAATGTTGCCGGCAAGCAGAGCAGCTTTAAGTTTCTGCAGCAGCAGTTGGAACTGTTCGGAAGACATACCGGCCACAAGCTGACGAAGGCTTTCAAAATTTTTGGCATTGACATGCCAGGTCTTTTCGAGAACCTCTTTTTTGGTCGCAGCTAAAGCGGCGTATTGCTGTGGCGCAGCCTTGAGCTCCGTATAAAGAAGATTTAAATCCTGGTCTACCTGTTCCAGAAACAAATGATTCGGCAGGTAGTAATTCGGCGTGGCCTGTTTGGCCTGCTCGCGGGCCTGTGCGGTGGCCTGCTCGTCCAGCTCCTGAAAACTGACACGAACGCGAATATCCTGCCGCGGTCTCTGGCCTTCCCGCCATGGCATGACCTGCCCGCCGAGAATAATAATGGTACTGTTGACGACAATAAAAAGCAAACCCACCCCAATTGCCCAAGGTGAAATGTGCTGCCGAAACCGCTCTATCGCACCGGGGGCTCGAACCGCCTGAATGCGTCGAATGTCATTCTTACGACTTTTTCGGTTGAAAAAACCCATTCTATATCACCATTGCTCGGCAGGTTCGATCCCGTCGTTTCGATCAGGACGGCCTACGTATTTATCGGCGCCTTTTCCCGTCGATCGGCCCGTTGCCATTGGTGCCATAAGCTTCCACAATGGTCTGAACAAGCCGGTGACGAACGATGTCCGAACCGGTCAGACGAACGATGCCGACTCCCTTGACCCCAGCGAGTTTTTTGACGGCATCGATCAAACCCGAAAGGTCCGGACGCTCCAAATCGACCTGCGTGTCGTCGCCGGTTACAATCATCTTAGAATGATGACCCAGCCGCGTCAAGAACATCAGCCTCTGAGAACTGGTGGTATTCTGGGCCTCGTCTAGAATAATCGCGGCGTTATTGAGAGTCCGCCCACGCATATAAGCCAGCGGGATCACTTCAATCAGATCATTGAGCATGAACCGCTTGAGCTGATCGAAGCCCATCATATCGTGCATCGCATCAAAGATCGGACGTAAATATGGATTGACCTTGGCCTGCAGATCACCGGGCAAATAACCGAGCTTTTCTCCCGCCTCCACCGCCGGCCGCACCAGAACGATCCGCTTGATTATGCCCCGTTTCAGAGCTGAAACCGCCATGGCAACGGCAAGATAGGTCTTGCCCGTTCCAGCCGGACCAAGACAAAAAACCAGGTCATTGTTCGCCACAGCCCGAATGTAATCCGCCTGCCCTGCCGTCTTCGGGCCAATGTGAGCTCCACGGGCAAAAACCTCTATATGTTCATTAAAACCTTCCGGACTTTCTCCAAAGGACTCTTCCCCAATCTCCATATCCAAAGAGGAAAGGGCCTCATGAACATCAGCCACCTCGAGCTGATCCCGCTCAAGTAGCATGTCCTGCATTCGCTCAATCACAGCGGCAGCTTTGCCCACAGCTTCGCTTGGCCCGCATAGCTTTACGGCACCATCTCGTGCCACTAACTGTATATTGAACATTTCCCGCAAAATTCGCAGATTTCGATCATTCGGACCAAATAATGCGGTTCTATGGGCGTGCGCTTGTAACGTAACCGTCAAATCCAATACCGACTCTCCTGATACCTTAATCATAATATATTTAATACAAATACCTTATGAAGCATATTTCAATACTTCAAACCAGAGAAACCCGACGGGCAGGAGCGAATCAATTAAATCCAGTACACCCCCGAACTCCGGGAGCAAATTGGCCGAATCTTTAAGCGCGGCGTCGCGCTTCAGGAGCGATTCCGCCAAATCGCCGACATGACCGATAATGGCGAAGCCCACTCCTGTCATGATTAACTGATAAAGTCCCATACCCGCCAGCGCTGAACTACACGTAATTATATGCAATCGGCTCAATAATAAAGTAACAATAACAGAAAAAATTATAGCACCGGCAAACCCCTCGACCGTCTTTCCCGGCGAAAGCCACGGAATCAGCTTTCTCTGGCCAAACGCCATGCCGGTAAAATAGGCCCCGATATCCGAACCTTTAACTGCAGCGATCATCAGGATGAGCGGGCCGGGCCCGAAATGAACCCGAAGATCAACCAGAAAGGAAAGAAAAAAACCAATATAAAGAACCGCCAGCATCGACCAGGCAATTATGGAACCGGCGCCTTCGGTCTGCTTCCTGGCCATCTGCGCCAGAAAAAATAAAATGATCAGCCCCCCCACCAGCACTGGTTGCTTCGCGCAGCGAATAAATGGCTCGAAATAAGGTTGCACCGTCAGCAAAACGGCGCGGATC
>CAYMXC010000125.1:0-7786 GCA_964394135.1 uncultured Phycisphaerae bacterium | reverse complement strand
GCCCGAACCTGGTGCTTGCGATCGCGAACACGTTCCTTGTATTTCGTCAACTGCTTGCCGGCTCGACCTACACATACGTCAAAACATGCAAATATGTCGGGCCCTTTCTCTACCGCCACAAAATCTTCATGACCGGCAACCGAAACCACCATCTCAACCCGTTTCGTCGCCGCCTCCGTGTCCACAATCACCTGAACCGCCATCACCCGGTCATAATAATGAGGCAGCTTGTTCGCCTTGTCTTCAATGTACTTCTTGACGTCCGGCGGAACTTCCGTATGCCTTCCAATTATTGTTACTTGCACAGCTAACTCCTTTCTCTGCAACAAGCAGCTTTGTCTTGCAGTCACCGCCTAGGCAACTTAGTGTTTTCCCTCTACCTCTTTAACTTAAAAATTACCGGTAAAACTAAAAATCTAATACAACTTCAATTCTAGCCTATTTCACTGTTTATCGCCACTGTCCAGCACATTATTTTCTGCCCCACACTGCAATGTTGTATCCGGAGTAATCACACCCCCGCTGATCAAAAATCGGAACGCCTGATCGATGGTTATAGGTAAATCCAGAATGTCGGCCTTCGGAACCGTCACCACAAAACCCGTAAACGGCGTCGGACTCGTGGGAACAAATACAGTCACATATTCCCGACCCTGCTTGTCGCCCTCCTGAAACGCACGAATCGCCGTCCCCGTCACAAAACCCACCGACCAAATCCCAACCCGCGGATATTGAAGCGCTACCACATGCGAAAAGGCCAGCTTCTCCTGACCGAATATATAGTCCGTCACCTGCTTGACATATGGATAAATCTGTTTGATGATGGGAATCTTGATCATCGTCATTTCTATTGCACGCCACAAACGACGTCCCATAAAACTGGCAAGAAATAACCCCATCACCGTTACCATAACCAAAGCCAGGAAAAAACCAACCAAAACCATCAGCCAGCTTGTACTCAACCGATTGATCCGCTCCTGACGAAGATTTTGATAAACTTCCGCATAACTCTTTTTATAAGTGCCCAACTCCGGCTTGGTCAGGTCAATACCCCGGCGACCCAAAACCTCCCTCACCTCTTCCGGACTCGGTGCCATAAACTCCGACCAACTCCATCCGAGTCCTTGCGTAATGCCATATCCAATATACTTCCCAAAGTTATTATTAATAAACTGCACTAAATAGACCAGAATTACCAGCGTAATCAGTGTGGGCAGCAATGCAGCAAAACCGCGGATAAACCATTTCTTATAACCATTAAACACAGTTTCTTCCTCTTTATTTCTTATTATACATCCAAGGCAGTGCGGAGAATAATACTTCTTAATAAATATATGCCAACAACAAAAAATTCAATCCTGCCATCATTATTCATAATATGATGTGACCGCAATTAAAACCGGGAGTTCTACCAAAATTGAGGAATTATAAAGCGATATCGCTCAGCCTTGACAGGTTCACTGATTAAAGAATACAATACCACAATAAAGTTTGGGCTGTAGTTCAACTGGTAGAACATCTGACTCTGGATCAGAATGTTCCAGGTTCGAGTCCTGGCAGCCCAGGTGAACCTTTGCGTATCCCAAAACGAGCCTCAACTGCCCCCAAAACTCGTCATGAACATATCCGGAATTGCAATCACCTGACCCGATCGATCGACACATGCGATTACACTGTGCCCTTCGGTCAGCAGACGATTGTCCAACTTGCGAAACAGCTTGTATTCGTGTTCAATCCGCGCCCGTGTCAAACGCGTCGTTCGCGTAAACAATCGCAGATTATCGTCGTACTTTGCCGGCGCCAGAAACCGAGTCTCGAGCCGAACCACAACAAAAAAAATCCCCGACTCCTCCATCTGTCGGTAGTCAACCCCGCAGGCCCGTAGTAATTCCGTTCGACCCATTTCAAAATAAATCGCATATTTCGAGTGATGAACCACACCCATCTGGTCCGTCTCCACATATCGAACGCGAATATCGATCTCACAACTGTCAACCGCCATGATGTTCCTCTTTCATATCCAAACCATTTGACGCCTTGATCCGATCCCGCCGCTTTTCATTCAAAACCGCCAAGACCGTCTGATGTCCGATTTCATGAAACCCAAACTGCTGATACAATCTTACCGCCGCGATATTCTTTCCATCAACTGCCAATCGGATATCTTTCTTATCAAGCCAGCCCGCCACTTCAAACGCTCGGCTCAGAAGCATTCTACCCAAACCCCGTCTTCGTGCAAAACCCGCCACCCCCATATACACCAATTCCAGCCGGCTAGAGTCTTCTTCGGTACTATTAAGAAGAATCACTCCAACATCGCGTCCGCCTTCATTCAGCAGCCACCAGCCTCTGGACTCAAATAGACCACATCGCAAATGACCCGTTAAAATTTCCCGACCTCTACGAAGCCCAGTCAATTGGGGGCAATCGCGGCTCCCCTCATATGTGTCTAATATGGTGCGGACAAACCTCGATGATTTTTCGGCACTATAGCCGATCCATTCAACGCCTAATGGCTCTTCCGACACAAATCGACCATTGACAGTCGCCTCCATGATAAACAAATCGCACAGTCGGCAAAAACCTCCCGACTCAAACAACGCCGACAGTGAAACCTTCTCTTTGGGAACTATAGCTTGAATCATCGCCAAATCCCACGCTTCAACTTGTTCAGCCAGAATTTTCAAAAGGCCGATCTTCACCGTTCGCTCATCCAGCCCCGCGGGCAAATTCGGAAATTTTTCCGGAAGAAAAACACTTGCCGTCGCGCCCGCATTGACTAAAATCAGGCAATAACCCACCAGTCTCCCATCGACTAAAGCCGCTGCCTGCCGCGAAACATCGATTCCGCAGCGATCGGAAAAACGCATAAAAACATCCAGCGCCTTACGGGCTTCTCCTCTCGACCGCCCGTCGCCGATCATGCGGAAAATCACTTCCCGTGATTCGTCGCCGGTAACAATCTTATATTCGACCAGAGGCTGCATTTGAACTCCCGGTTAATCGCCTATTATATACATTTCCCCTGAAACCGAAAAGTTCTTTGAATAAATAGAGCAAAAAGGTAAAAAAATCGTCGGCCGGTGGAATCCCAAAATCCCGCCGGCCGGCGCATTGCTTCATTCATTTTCGGTTTACTTGACCGAACCCGGATCCAGAGGAATCTCCTGATTAATGCGATTGCTCGTCAGCTGTATCGCTACCTTTTCACCAAGATCCACGAATGTCTGGGTCACCGCGTTTCCCGTCGGATTCAACACCGGCGTGACATTACGATCCCAGAAGGCATCAATAGCAAGACCGGCCAGGCCGTTTGTGCCGCTGACCCAGTCGATCAACTGAGCGGAGGTAAAATAACAGCCAGGAGTCGTCACCAACGTCAATATCACCAGCGAAAACATCATCATTTTTTTCTTCATATGCCGTCTCCCTGTTTAGATTAATCCATGGTTGCCTGAATTTGAATCCGATACATCCACATATCGTCATTCAGGTTGATATCTGTAGTCTTGTTCGTAATCGGAGCCTCCTCAATATGAGTCACATCGGCAGACAGCTTCAACGCCTGGCCATGGATGTAATAATTCACGCCCAAAGCCTCTTCCATCGACTGATCGTCTCCGAGACCCCAGATACCGCCCAATCGACCGGCAAATTCCAATTTCTTGGGGATAACGAAATAACCTGCCTGGATATATCCGCCTTGCGGGCTGCTCGTACCTCGACCACCGGCCGTCAACCGATTCCACGCACTCCACTCATGATCACTATTCACGTTGCGGAAATAATATTCCCCTGTAATCGAAAATCCCTTGTATTTAAACCCGATGTCGGCGCCCAGCTGAACCACATCGCTGCCCTTGTCGGAGCTGAGCCCATACCCGCCTCGTCCGCCTCGAATCATATCAGCTACGCTGTACCCCAGCGACTGGCCGTGAAGATCCCCGTCGTTCTGGTTATAAAGAAAACTGCCCCCAATGTCCATCGCAGGCTTCTCATGATACAACAGGTCCGTCTCGTCCGCCTCGTCATAACCAGGCAAAACATGATAAACCAATCGACCCGCTGTCGCCATCTTGCTGTCATTCTTTTCAATGTCATCACCCGCGTTGTTGGTACCGTTAAAAACGCCGGCAGAATACGAAAGCTTGTTCTTCAGCACATCGCCATGGGCCATTATACCCAGCGATTGACCCGCCCCGAAATAAGCCGCAGGCATCGAATAATCTACAAATTGCTGCTGATAGGTCGATGCATTCACACCCTGCCGACTGTACGGTAACAAAAATTTACCCCACTGCAACTTGTGATTCTTCACATACTCATAATCGAAATACGCGTCATACAGCTTTACATTCGCATCGTCGTTGTTCGTGCTGCCTTCGAGAGAAAGAACGTATTTCAGGTTCTTGTTCCACAACCATCCATTGAAATACAACCTCATCCGCTCATACTCAAAGCCCGACAGGCTGTGTTGAGGCTTGTTCCCGAAAAAGTTCGGGTCTTTCTCCTGACGATTCACCCCGATATATCGAAACTGCGTTCGCGCACGCGTCTTTAAATAAAACGAATCGTCCGCACTGCGTATGTAAAAGCCGTGATCATATCCAGCCGTAAGCGTGGGCTGGTAAATCTCATTTCGAAACTTTTCGTCGGCGAGAATTTCTTTGATCATCTTGCGAATTTCGTCCGCCCGGGCCTTGTTCAACCGCGTCTCATCCTGGTTGGCCAACTGTTTGCGTAGAGTTTCGATCTCCTGACGCTGCTGTTGCATCAACGCTTCCATCTTCGAAACTCGTTCTTCCATCGCCGGCTGAGCATTCTTCGGTAATGTGCCCCCACCGGCCAGTGCCTGATCCAGATTCCGTACATCCTTACTCGTCTGGGCTGTGCTCAACCCCACCATAAACAAAATCACCCCTAGGGATAACATCCAATGTCTCATAAAGGTAGTCTCCGTACTCAACTCAATGACCAACCAAACGATGCAAACGAATCTTTCACTACCGGCTCGGCGACTTGCCAACCCTGATTATTGTTTCTATCGACACTTACGCACCGAAATCTATTGCAAATATTACAAAAATTGCCCGGAAATTCTACCCTATCTCGGTTAGTTTTTAGTTAATTCATTACTGTTTGAAAACAATTTCAAAACCGCAGGACAACAATATACCATCTTCTTATCACCTCAATTCATCATCATTACTTTTGAAAATAATTCACTGACTCAATCCAATCGCATTGTTGATTTTTTTAAAATCTGAAAGATCGTCCACATTTCAACCCATATCAAATATGAAACAAGTTGAATAATCCAAGGAGAATATAGTATGAAAAAAACAAGCTTCACGCTGATCGAATTATTGGTAGTGACCGCCATAATCGCAATCCTGATTGCAGTCCTGCTGCCAAGCCTGTCCCGAGCCAGAGAAAGTTCCAGACAAACCTATTGTGCCGCCAGCCTGCGACAGATCAGCACCGCGCTTACCAACTATGCCGACGATTTCTACGTTCATTACCCCTCCGTCGGAAATGTCTGCACCTGGGGAAATTACCCAAAAGGCTGGACAGAACAGCTCTACCCATACATCCGTGATACCAAAATTTTCAAATGTCCTTCCAATCCTCAAACCACCAGCAATTTCCAATACTTCTTAAGCGCACGCGCCGCCTACATCGATGTAACCTACGACTCCAGCGTCAGTCGAAAAAAAATTGAATTTCCCTCCGCCATGATCCTCGGCGGCGACTGCAATATGCGATTCAATGACAACGATTGCGACCGCGATGATATGTCCTTCCGATGCCTGAACTGGACCCAGATCAATGAAGACGCACGACGTATGGAACCCTTCCACGGCAAATGGCTCAACGTCATGTTCGCCGATGGCCACGTCGGATGGCACGAACAATTCGACGAAAACAAAATGACCTATCGATATCAGGAATATGCCAACTGGTAACCGGCGGATAAATTGGTAAAATTTATAAATAGGCTTCGCTTATTCGACAAGGTTCATTAGAACGGGAATTTCCCGGCACTGGTCCTGCATCGAACACCTGATGCAGTCCGTCCAGACCTTATGCGGCAGACTTTCCTTCGCGACGATATGAAACCCCATCTTCACGAAAAAATCAGCTTCATACGTCAAAGCGAAAATCTCCTTTAACCCCAACTCGCGGGCCTCAGCAATCGCATGCTCGATAAGCCGTTTGCCGATCCCGCAATGCGTGTAATTCGGATCGACCGCCACGCTGCGAATTTCCCCCAGATCCCGCCATAACACCGCCATGCCGCAGCAGCCCAAAACCTTGTCGTCCTTGTCCACAAAAACGCTGAACTCCCGTATCCGCTCGAAAAGCTCCTCCAACGTCCGAAACAGCATCCGGTTCCGTTCCGCGTAATAGCTGATCAGATGATGAATCTCGTCCACGTCCCCCATCCGCGCGGGCCGGACCTCGCCTTCGATCGTTTTTTTTGTCATCTATTTTTTTTCCTCACGATGCTTGTAATCTGACCCTGTGCCAGCTCCGTCGTCATTTCCTCGTTCTCTCCAATCATATCAACCGAGGTGATTATTTTAAAATCTTTTGTTCGCCGGGCAACACTAAATCCCCGCTTGAGCACCTGCCGGTAATCGCACGCCGTCAGCCTTGCCGCCAGATGCTGCAGTTCCGACGACAATCGTTTCAACCGATTCTGCGGCCCGCGTTCCTGCAAAATCGCCTTCACTCGCTCGAAATCATACCGCTGCGCCGCCAATTGCTTGTCCACCGCGTATCGCATCCGATTCTCAAGACTCGACACCTTCCCCTGCGCCTTGGCCAGCAGCACTTGCGGCGAGATGCGCCCGAGTTTCAGCTCCGCACCCTGAACCTGACGACGACGTAAAACCCTCATCTCATCCATCACTCGCGACAAACGGCGCGTGTATTCGTCCAGCCGCTGCGCAAAAGCTCCAAGCAGAACCACCGGATGACGAAACACCCCCCGGTCCGCCAGCGATTTCAATCGTCCCCGCTCGATGACGGCTACATGAGTCACGATATGCCTCAGCCGGTGGTAATACCGCGATATCGTCGTCACCACTTCCCGCAGCGAGGGCACCGCCTGCTCCGCAGCAGCCGTCGGTGTCGCTGCCCGCAAATCCGCCACCAGATCGGCAATCGTCACATCGATCTCATGACCCACACCCACAATCACAGACAGCCGCGATTCATAAACCGCCCTCGCCACCGACTCCTCGTTAAACGCCCAAAGGTCTTCCAAACTGCCCCCGCCTCTGCCAAGAATGATCACGTCTATTCCGCCCAGCGACTCAGCCTGCTCGTTCAAATCTCTCAGCCCCTGCACAATCTGCGGCGCCGCCTCCCGCCCCTGAACCGCCACAGGATAAATCAAAACCCTTCCCACAGGCCAGCGACGTTCCAGTGCCCGCAAAATGTCCCGAATCGCCGCACCCGTCGGACTCGTCACCACCCCGATCGTCAGCGGATATGCCGGAATCGATTTTTTGTGCTCCAGGGCAAACAGCCCTTCTTTCTCCAGCTTTTTCTTCATCTGCCGAAACGCAAGCTCCAGCTCGCCCATCCCCGACGGCGTAACCTTCTCACCATAAAGCTGATATTGCCCCCTCGGCCCGTACACATCGACCGACCCGTGCACAAAAACCGCCAGCCCGTCGGTCAATTTGAATCGCAGCGCCTTCGCGTTTGACCGCCACACCACGCAGTTGATCTGCGACAGACTGTCCTTGAGCGTAAAATAAACATGCCCCGAACC
>CAYMXC010000124.1:0-7815 GCA_964394135.1 uncultured Phycisphaerae bacterium | reverse complement strand
CCTCCGGAGAGGACCACGTTACCGCGACCTGTAAAAGTCAAAGATCATTTTCGGGTCTTTGTTTTATGTGCGGTATGTTCGTATACCGATAAAACGGCATTCGGGCTTGAGAAATAAAGGAAAATTACCCGGTGGTGTAATTGGTAACACAGCAGGTTTTGGTCCTGCCATTCCTGGTTCGAGTCCAGGCCGGGTAGTTGTATTTTCCCGAACTTTACGCGGAGTCGCCAAACCTGCGAATATTTGTTGAAGAGGTTAGTGATGGCTAAGACGGAACAAAAAAATAAAAAACCAACAGCCGGGATCATCCTCGCGGCCGGCAGGAGCACGCGCATGATCACCGATCTGCCGAAGGTCCTGCACGAAGTCTGCGGCCGCCCCATGCTGGCGTTCGTGATCGATGCCTGCCGCGATGCCGGCATTGACCAGTTGTTAATTGTGGTCGGTTACGGAAAAGAACAGGTCATCGAACAGTTCCGCGACGTGGAAAACATCACCTGGGTGCAGCAGACAGAGCAAAAAGGCACTGGCCACGCGGTAATGTGCTGCCAGCCCTACCTCAAAAATTTCGACGGCAACTGCGTCGTACTCTGCGGCGACGGACCGCTCATCCGATCGAAAACATTAAAGGAGCTCCTAAATAAACACGTCCATGAGCATTCTGCCGCTACCCTCGCCACTGCAATCTTGGACGATCCATCCGGTTATGGCCGAATCATTCGCGATGCCTACGGCAACTTGCAGGGTATCGTCGAACACTCGGACTGCACGCCAGAACAGCGAAAAATTCGCGAAGTCAATCCCAGCTACTACTGCTTCGACTGGAAAACTTTAAGCTGGGCTCTGGGCAACATCAAACCGTCGAACGTCAAAAAAGAATATTATCTCACCGACGCATTAAGTGTGATCATTCAAAACGGCAAAAAGGCGATTGCAATCACTGCCGTACCGCCCGAAGATGTCTTATCGATCAATTCCCGGCATCAGCTGGCGGATGTAAGCAAAGTGATGCAGGTGAGAATCCAAAACGAGCTGATGTCCAAAGGCGTCACCATCGTCGATCCGCCGAACACCTGGATCGATGCACGAGCCATCATCGGACAGGATACCATCATCAACCCCTTCACCTACATCAACGGACGGGTAACGATCGGCCGAAATTGTCGAATCGGACCCTTCGCATACCTGCGGGACGGAACGGTCCTCGATGACGACGTCGTCCTGGGCGTATTCATCGAAGTTAAAAATTCTTCCTTCGGCGAAGGAACTCGTGCACGGCATCACAGCTACATCGGCGATGCACATGTAGGCCGCCACGTCAATATCGGCGCCGGAACAATCTTTTCCAACTACGACGGTCGTGAAATTCATGCTTCGAAAGTGGGCGATAACTCATTCATCGGCTCAGGCGCAATTTTGATCGCCCCACTGAAAGTTCATGACCATGCACATATCGAACCGGGTTCCGTGGTCAGCAACGGCTCCGCAAAGCCCCTCGATCAGAACCAGATGGTGGAACCCGAAAAACAAAAAACGAAAAAACCTAAACCTATATCGGGAAGAAAACGATGAATGCACTGAAAATATTCGCGGGCAACTCGAATCTTCCCCTGGCAGAAAAAATTTCGGATTACCTGGGCATTCGCCTGGGCCAGGGACGAATCGCACCTTTTCCCGATAGCGAAATCATGGTAAAAGTGGAGGAAGACGTCCGAGGCAGCGATGTCTTCGTCATCCAGAGCACATGCAAGCCCGTAAACGAAAATCTCATGGAGCTGCTGATCTACATCGACTGCCTGCGCCGAGCCTCCGCGGCGAGAATCACCGCCGTCATCCCCTATTTCGGCTACGCTCGACAGGACAGAAAAGACGAAGGACGAGTACCCATCACTGCAAAACTCGTCGCCAACCTCATAACGACAGCAGGCGCCGATCGAGTCCTGACCATTGATCTTCACGCCGCACAGGTCCAGGGTTTTTTCGACATTCCCGTCGATCATCTGCTCGCCGAACCGGTCATTTCCTATTTCCTGAAAACTCTCGACCTCAACGGCAGCCTCACGCTCGTCTCGCCGGACGTCGGCAATGTCAAACGAGCCAAAGGATATGCCCAGCGTTTCGACGTGGAACTCGCTATCATCGACAAGCGTCGTGTAAGCGGCTCTGACACCGTGGTCGATAACATCATCGGAACCGTCAAGGACAAAACGGTCCTCATGGTCGATGACATGATTTCAACCGCCGGAACTGTCTGCAACGCTGCACGAGTCTGTATGGACCGCGGGGCCAAAGCAGTCTATGTCGCCGTCACGCATCCCGTTCTCGTCGGACCGGCTATCGAACGGCTCGCCGCCGCCCCGATCACAAAATTAATCGTAACAGACACGATTCCACTTTCCGAAAAAGCAAAAATAAGTTTGCCAAATATTCATGTGCTGAGCGTCTCCGATCTGCTGGGTGAGGCCATTCGGCGGATTCATCGGAACGAATCAGTGAGTAATTTATTTATAACCGGATAGTATGGAGGTAATTGTATATGTCGAAGGCCAATGTCATCAAGGCAGAACCACGCACCGACAAGGGCACGCAGGCTACCCGTCGGTGCCGTCGCAGCGGGATGCTTCCAGGCATCGTCTACGGCCACAAAAAAGAGGCTGTATCGGTGTCGGTCCCCGCGGATGAATTTCTGCAAACACTGCGGCACGGACACCTGTTCGAGCTGCAGATGCCCCAGCATTCGGACACGGTCCTGGTGACGGAAATCCACTACGATTACTTGAACACCACCCCGATCCACGTCGACTTTTCTCGAGTCGATCTCAACGAACGGGTAACTGTAAACGTCCCGCTGGTCCTGCGAGGAACCCCAGCAGGCGCAACTTCGGGAGGCGTCCTCCAGCAACTTATCAAGGAAGTCCCGATCGAATGTCTCGTAACCGACATTCCTGAACAGATCAGAGCAAACGTCGCTAAACTGGAACTCAATCAACAGCTACATGCAAGCGATGTCACCGTGCCAGAAGGTATGAAACTCATGCTCGATCCATCGGCGGTCTTGGCCGTTGTGTCGGTCATCACTGAAGAAGAAGTGGCCCCGGCGGCGGTACCAGGTGCAGAAGCGTCGGCCGAACCCGAAGTTATCGCAAAGGGCAAAGAAAAAGTGGAAGGCGAAGAAGGTGCAGAAGGCGAAGCAGAAAAGAAGGCCTGATTTGCCGACCGAAAAAATTACTGTTGAATTTATTGTTATTAAGAGTTTGCTATGTGCCTCATCGTCGGCCTTGGTAATCCGGGATCGCAATACAGCAAAACCCGGCACAACATCGGTTACCTTGTAATCGATGAATTGAGCGCACGATGGGGAATCGATGTTGACAAAAAAAAATTCGACGGCCGATGCGGCTCTGGACACATTGCAGGTTGCCAGGCACTGCTGCTCAAACCGGAAACGTTCATGAACAACTCCGGAATTTCGGTGCGGGCCGCGATGGACTTTTATAAGCTCCAGCCCACCGACTTGCTCGTCATATTCGACGATATGGCGATTCCGGTCGGCCAGATCCGTGTGCGGTCACAGGGTTCCGCCGGAGGCCACAACGGCCTATCCAGTGTCATCCTCCACGCGGGAACCGAAAATTTCGGCCGCGTCAGGGTGGGAATCGGTACCCCCCCGCTGCACTGCGACGCCGTACAGTACGTCCTTGGAGAGTTCCGATCCGATGAAAGGGTCAAGATCGACCTGGCGATCAAACAGGCATCCGATGCCGTCGAATTGATCCTGACCGCGGGCTATGACAAAGCCATGGTCCGTTACAACAAAAAGGTTGAAGAAATCGATAAAGATAAAAAATTAAAAGAGTAAATGGTTAAAAAGGTTAACGAAATACGGTCTTTGTTTTAAGGAGACATACATTGTCAGTCAAACGAATTTATGAGGCGATGTTCCTGTTTGACCCCACAGCGGGAAGCAGTTGGGAACATGTAGAGGAAGTGATCAAGCGTCTGATGGAACGGGCCGAAGGCGAATTGATCCGTATGAAAAAATGGGATGAACGACGCATGGCCTATGAAATCGAAGGCCGAAAACGTGGCGTCTATGTACTGGCGTTCTTCAAGGCGCCGACGGAAAATATCCACGGCCTCGAACGAGACGTCCAGCTCAGCGACGAAATCATCCGAGTCCTGGTCCTCTGCCGACAGGATTACACCGTCGAACAGGCTAGCGAAATCGTAGAAAAGGCCCAGGCCTACACCCCACCAATGCATTACGGTGAAGGCTTCGGCTACGGCGAACGCACAGAACGCGGCGGCTATCGCGATCATGGTCCCGTCGAAAGTGTGGAACCCGCGGAAATTGCAGAAGGCGACGAAGCCGATGTCGAAATTCCCGAGGAAGCGATTCGCACCAAACCCGCAAACCATTAATTGCGTTGCCTCTGTGGCACATGACTGGAAGTTTGGTGAATTCCTGAAATCCAGATAGGAAACGAACATGGCAAATTATAACAAAGTCATTCTGGTTGGCAATCTGACACGAGATCCTCAGCTGCGATATCTGCCTTCGCAAACCCCCGTCACCGAATTCGGCCTGGCGGTAAACCGAAGATGGACCGGCGGCGATGGCCAGAAAAAAGAAGAAACGTGCTTCATCGATTGCCACGCCTTCGGTAAACAGGCTGAAACGATCAACCACTATATGGCTAAAGGCCAGCAGATCCTCGTAGAAGGCCGGCTGCAGTTTCAACAGTGGCAGTCCCAGGACGGCAAAAAAATGAGCAAGCATACGGTGGTCGTCGAGGCCTTTCAGTTCATGGGCGGACCGGCCGCAGGCAGGGAACAGGATCCCGCGGCCGCTGCAAGGCCACCCATCAGAACACAATACCCCGGTCGCCACGAACCGACCGATGAAATCCCGCAGGATAATATGCCAACTGAGGATGTACCGCCTCCACAGGCCAAGGAAGACGACATCCCCTTTTAACGATAAAAGCAAATTGTAAAAAAATAAATTACTCATTTGGAATATTCTCTGGAGGTAATTAACGTGAAGGATAAAAGAAAAAAATTCCGCGAAATTCTCAAGTGCCGCTTCTGCCGGGACAAAGTCGAAGAAATCGACTACAAAGATCTTCATATACTCCAAAAAATGATCACAAGTCAGGGAAAACTGTACAGCCGAAAGCGTTCGGGCAATTGCTCGAAGCATCAACGCCAGGCCCAGCAGGCCGTCAAACGCGCGCGATTCCTCGGTCTCCTGCCCTACGTGGGCTAATGCTCTAATGACCGATTTTCGTTTGCCATTCCCTGCGTTTGGAAATCGAAAATGGTAAATTAAAACATAATATAAATATTGATAATAATTAGGAGTATGCATATGCAAAAATTATTGCTTCAAGCTGACGTAAAGGCTTTGGGCAAGATTGGTGATGTGGTGACCGTAAGCGAAGGTTACGCTCGCAATTACTTGCTCCCGCAGGGTCTTGCGGTTGAACCGACACCCAAAAACATGGCACGCGTCGAGGAAGAAAGAAAAATCGTCGAAGCACGGCGCGCGCAGGAACTGGCGGAAAAGAAAGCCATGGCCGATCGACTCAACGGCATTGAAATTACTATCCTGGCAAAGGCCAACGAAGCAGGAATCCTCTTCGGTTCCGTCGGCCCGAAAGAAATTGCTGACGCACTCGCCAAAGAAGGGTATAATATTGACGCAAAGCAGGTGATTCTGGCGGAGCATCTCAAACAAATTGACAAATACACCGTAACGCTGGAAATCGCACCGGAGGTTACTAGCTCAATTACTGTATGGATAGCGCCGATCAAAGATGCAACAGCAACAACGGAAGTCAGCTAGGAAAAACCATCCGATGGCAACGGCATCTGCCGTTAACCCATCTGTTGGGCCTATAGCCGGCGATCGTAATCCTCCGCATTCTATAAATGCGGAAATGAGCGTCCTCGGTTCAATGATGCTCAACAAGGAAGCGATCGGTCAGGTTATACCCCTGTTATCAGAAGATTCCTTTTATTTCCCAGCCCATCGGCTGCTCTACAGGACGCTCTTGGGCTTGTATGAAAAAGGTGAGCCGCCCGACCCCGTACTGGTTCGACGGGAACTGCAACGGGCCGGGCTGCTGGATGAAGTCGGCGGCCCACAATTTCTGGCAAAGCTGATGGTGGCAGTTCCTTCCGCAACCAATATCGAATATTACGCGAGGATGGTTCGTGATCAATTTATGCTCCGACGGCTCATCACCGCCTCAAACCAAACCCTTGAGGAAGCCTTCAGCGACGCCTACCAGACCAATGAAATCCTTGACCGGGCCGAACAGCGGGTCTTTGAAATCACGGAAGAACGAATCAGCAGCGGCCCCGAAAGGCTCCAGGAATTCCTCGACAAGGAATTCCAGAGCCTCGAGCAGCGAGATGGAAAATATCTTACAGGCCTCGCCACGGGCTTCACCGCACTCGACGATCTGATGAGCGGCCTCCAAAATGGCGAATTGATCATCATTGCCGCCAGACCTTCTATGGGTAAAACTGCCTTCGGACTCAACGTCGCCGATTACATCTCGGTCGTAGAACAAAAACCGGTGGCCTTTTTCTCCCTCGAAATGTCCAAACAGCAGGTGGCACAGCGTATGTTATGCGCACGCGCCATGGTCGATTCACATCGCATGCGAAGGGGTAATCTCGGCGATGATGAAATCGCCTGTCTGCATAGCGCCTGTGACGTCCTGCGGGACGCGAAACTCTTCATCGACGACACACCCGGAATGAGCATCCTGGAAATGCGGGCCAAGGCTCGCCTACTGGCCGTACGCGAAAAAATCTCCGCCGTCTTCGTCGATTACCTCCAGCTACTCTCCTGCCCAGGCGCAGAATCCAGGCAGATCGAAGTATCGAACATCTCCCGTGGCCTAAAGGCACTCGCCAGAGAACTAAACATACCCGTAGTCGCACTTGCTCAGTTAAACCGCGGCGTCGAAGGCCGAGAAAGCCACAAACCCAGAATGAGCGACCTGCGGGAAAGCGGAAGCATCGAGCAGGAAGCCGATGTCATCCTTCTGCTGCATCGCGAAGACTATTATCGAGAAACGGGCTCCGATACACCAGACGATTCAACCATGGGCACCGCCGAAGTGATCATCGCAAAACAACGAAACGGTCCCGTCGGTTCTGTCCAGCTCCAGTTCTCCAAGAAACACACGAAGTTCAACAATCTGGCTTTGGTCCAGATGGCCGAGGACTCCGCCTATATTCCGCCAAATTCAACGCCCTTCTAAACCAGCGGTAGAGTTTAGCTGTGCACTCCATCTTCTCTTTGTATATGGCTTTCCAGCAAGGTCCTTCCAACTCATAGAAGGCGGAAATCCGTCCTTGAGATTTTCAGAAAGGTCCAAAACGCTTTATTACTTACCCCCGTCGTTCGCTTTCATTGAAAAAAAATCTTAACCAGCACAAGGTCAGCCAGCGCCGCAATAATGAAAATTGCAGCGACAATAAACATGCGATCCCGACGGGTAATTTCCGGCTCTTGTGCATATGAATCAAAAACAGATGGAAATGATGCGGAATCCCGAATAAGAATTTCTTCAGCTCGACCGGTTCGCTGCTGAGCCTGAGCGATTAGAAGATTGGCGCGAAATCGAGATATCTCGAGCTCTTCAGCCAGTTTTAACAATTCCAGACGCTTGGAAAAACGAATAAATGGCCCTTCCATCGCATCATGCACAGCGGACAGAAATCGTTCCTCGCTGGCTGCCGACGTACGTGCCATTTCTGTTGCAGGCAACCCGCCGTCCGAAAACGAGCATATCC